>CAYFTS010000102.1:0-3228 GCA_964346135.1 uncultured Candidatus Bathyarchaeia archaeon
TGCTAAGGGCTCAAGTTAGATGTTAAACTGAGGAATGTGAAAAAATGTTTGGATACATGGGAAAAATCCTTCGCATAAACTTGACAAAAAGAAAAATCACCGAGGAGCCATTAGAAGAGAGCATTGCTAGAAAATTCATAGGAGGAAGAGGACTAGGCGCATACATCCTATTCAACGAGCTTAAGCCTGGCATCGACCCCCTTGGACTCGAAAACAAGATTGTTGTCGCCACTGGCGTGGTAACAGGGATACCTTTCCCTGGAAACAGCGGTTTAAACGTGATGGCAAAATCTCCCCTTACAGGCATTTGGGGCGAATCAACTGCAAAAGGCTTTTTCGGACCAGAACTGAAAGCTGCGGGTTATGACGCAATCATTATAGAAGGGAAAGCAGAGACTCCTGTTTACTTGTGGATTCATGACGGAAAAACTGAGATCAGAGATGCAAGTCGCCTGTGGAGAAAACCGACCAGAGAGGCTCAAAAAATCATAAAGGCTGAACTAAAAGACGATGGAGTCAAAGTTGGTTGCATCGGCATCGCCGGCGAGAACCTTGTAAAATTTGCGAATATAATGTTTGGTTTTAACCATTTCGCTGGCAGAACCGGAATGGGCGCAGTGATGGGTTCAAAAAACCTGAAGGCAATCGCTGTCCGCGGCACAGCGAGAGCAAAATACGCTCACGAGGAAAAGTTAGTTGAGCTGTTAATAGAGAAGTTAATCAGCAAAGAAGCTCTAAGCGGACCCTACTTTCCAGATGGACTTTTCAAATATGGCTCCCTCGCAGATCTCGGCTACTGGCAGGAGACTGGACGCCTACCTACAAAGAACTTTAGGAAGTCACTCTTTCCTGGATACGAAAATGTAACAGCGGAAACTCTGACCAACAGTCCGCATATAATTAGACACAACACTTGTCCACACTGCACCGTGGGATGCAATAGAATTACCCGGGCAAATGCTCCTTACCGACTGGATCCAGAATATGCTACACCGGAATACGAAAGTACAGCTGCCCTCAGCACATTGTGTATGAACGACAATTTGGTAGCCACTTTAAAGGCGATCGAGCTGTGTAACAAGTATGGCATGGACACGATGTCCACGGGGGGGATTATTGCCTTTGCAATGGAATGCTACGAGAAAGGAAAACTTACGAAAAAGGACACTGATGGACTTGACCTCACGTGGGGAAACCATGAGGCAATAATTCAACTCGTAGAAAAAATCGCGAGGAGACAAGGAATAGGCGATCTTTTAGCTGAAGGTTCGCGAAAGGCAGCTGAAAAGCTGGGTGGTGGAGCAGAAGAATTTGCAATGCACGTTAAGGGCATGGAGTTTCCCTTGCATGACGTGAGGGGAATGAAAGGCCATGGGCTTGGCATCGCAACATCAAACAGAGGAGCCTGTCACCTTCAGGTGGAAACCGACGACATGTTTGAAGGACAACTTGCTCCAGATATAGGAATAGACGAAAAGACGTTTCCAAAAGAACATAGAGATCGACTCTATGCTGGTCCTGAAAAAGTCAAAATAGCTAAGATCATAGGAGATTTGTTTGCTGTGTTTGACTCTCTAGTCATCTGCAAATGGACTGTGTATCCATGTGGAGGCTACAAGACAGGAACGTTAGTCGACGTAGTTGCCACTGCGACTGGATGGGATTTCACCATGGATGAGTTGATGAAGACTGGTGAGAGGATTTTCAACCTTTGCAGAGCCTTCAACGTTCGAGAGGGAATAACCAGAAAGGATGATAAGCTTCCAAAGAGGTTCACGGAGCCCTTACCTGAAGGTCCCTACAAGGGTGAAGCGTTTCCTGAAGATGTGTTTGAAAAAATGTTGAACCAATTCTACAAACTTAGAGGATGGGACGAAAAAACAGGCATTCCCACGAGGAAGAAGCTTGAGGAACTGGAACTGGAATACGTGGCAGATAACTTAGAAACCCCTTAGAATAATATCTTAATGGAATAGCCTCGGGCTACTTGCGCTTTCTGAAGCCACTTGCAACACATTGTTTTAAGCCTCCATGTCATCCCAAGCCAGAGGTGGAACATCTTCACTATTAGGCCAGGTGAATTAGGAGCTAGAAGTTTTTGTGGATATTTCTCTTAAAGCTATTATAGCACTTATGATGAAGCATGCGAAGAGAGCTAGGCCGACTAGTTCAAGGAGCCTTAACACTGTTACATTAATTGGGATTACATAGGCCAGTAGTAAATCAGTCTTGGTGAAGTAAACATTTGGACTATGGCTGACAATGTCAGAAATGTGAAACTTAGGGTTAGATGAAGCAGGTGTTTCTCTTTTCTCTCTTTAGCTTTTGACGCTTCGATTTCTTTTCGTGCTTGTTTCACATCAGATAAAGAAAGGAATAGAGTTTAGGTGTTCTGCTTCATTACACGCTCGTAACCCATAGAATATCACAAGAATCTTTACTTCTCTCTTAACATGAACGGAAGTAGTAATGCATTCACGAATGCGAAGGCAAACAGCAACGGAACACCGAAGGTAATCAATTCTTTCTCAGGGTAGAGGTCTGCTACATACATTATCAACAAGAAGATGCCACCGCCGATTAGAGCAAGGATAAAGGTAATAATACCAAAAACAAACCTCACTCTAAGTGGAATCGAGCGATTGATTGTATAATCGGGTGGTTTTGATTTTGGTTCTCTTATTCCATATACCCATAACAACCCTATTAACCCAATCAAGATGATAATCAAAATAACAAAGATGAACCACTCTATTAAAGTAGGTTCCCACATTCAACGTACCCCTCAACAATCGTGCCTTATTATTTCTTTTGAGGTTGCATTAAAGATTTAAGGAAAAATGTTCTAGATAACTCAAATGATGTTGATGGCTAAGAAATGGTTATGCAAGATTGGCATTCATAAGTGGAGCAAACCCAGATTTGTCCAACTTGAGGGTTCTAACATAAGGGATTGGTCAAAGTACTGTAAACGATGTAACAAGAAGAAAACTTGGATTGAAAGAGCATAATCTACACATGCATAGATGAAAGAAACTTCAATTGAATTCTAGATGACCTATAATCCCTAGAATACTTTACAATATTTAGAAAAAAGAATAGTTGAGCAAGTGTTTACTTCATCTTGCTTGAAATTCGCACTCAATGTTATTGGCGTATGTGAATAGCTTTGCCTATGGCTACTCCTATCCAAATAGATGAAGCCAATTGCCCGAAGCCATAGAAAAT
>CAYFTS010000103.1:0-21342 GCA_964346135.1 uncultured Candidatus Bathyarchaeia archaeon
AGAAAAAACCCGCCATCAAGTTTGACCTGAAACTCATTGAGCTCCTGAGCAAATTTCAAGAACTGGAACTCGAAGATGTGGACCTAGAGGTTGGAGACCTAGAGATTTGGGTACAACCAACCGTAGCTGGGGCGCCACCAAGGGTTACTGCAGTACCACCTAAGGTTAAGGCGCCAAAAGCAAAACCTACAACTATTTTCGAGACAATTTTCAACCCTCCAGTCGAAGAGTATCCTGGACAAATCGTGGAGGTCAAGTTCGGAGCTACCAAAGGTGAGGGCGGAACCCGTGGAAGGTCCCTAACTATCGGCGGAGAAAAATCTCCAGCGTTTTATCTCTTCGAAAATCCGATGCCTCATCCTCCAGTGATTGCTTTCGACGTTTTTGACATGAAGGTTCCTTTGGCAAAAGCGGTTAAGATGCACGTCAAAGAAGTTATGGAGGACCCTGTGGCGTGGGCTAAGCTCTCTGTTGACAAGTTTGGTGCAGACATGATCACTCTGCACCTGGTTAGCACAGACCCACTGCTTAAGGACACAACGCCAAAAGAGGCAGCTAGAACCGTTGAAAACGTGCTCCAAGCTGTAGACGTGCCTCTCATGATTGGAGGATGTGGAGACGCAAAAAAGGACATGGACGTTTTTGAAAAAGCATCAGAGGTTGCTGATGGTGAAAGACTGATAATCAACTCGGTGACCCAAAACATGGACATCAAACGGTCAGCAGGTTTCGTTAAAAAATATGGACACGTTGCACTAGCTTTCACTCCTATGGACCTGAACCAAGCGAGAGAACTAAACCGTAAGCTCTACGAGTTCATTCCCAAAGACCAGATTGTTATGGATACAACAACGGCGGCTTTGGGTTACGGTTTGGATTACGCGTTTACCACAATGGAACGCGCTCGCTTATCTGCTTTAATGGGTGACGTTGAACTTCAACATCCAATGTGTTCGGGAACAACTAATGCTTGGGCTGCGAGAGAAGCTTGGATGAAGATGGGTCCTGAGTGGGAGCCCCGTGAACTCAGAGGACCAATCTGGGAAACAGTGACAGCGTTAACTCTTCTCCTAGCTGGCGTTGACTTGTTCATGATGATGCATCCTGCAGCCGTGAAAACAGTTAAAGAGGTTGTCAACGAGTTGATGGGTGGCAGAGGCGCTGGAAAATCTGAAAAGATTGCTGAGTGGGTTACCCTGAAGATTTAGTGGGGAGTGCAACATGTCTGAAAGAGCGATCAGAAAAGAAAGCGTCAAAACGATCAGTCCAATTGACGTTTACACGTTGCTTCCAAAAACAAACTGCAAAAAATGTGGGGAAGAGAACTGTATGGCTTTCGCCGCCAGGGTGGTTAACCGAGAGGTTATCATAGAACTGTGTCCTCCACTCCTTGAGAAAGAGTATGCAGAGTCTTACAAAACGTTGTGGGAGATGCTCAAACCGCCAGTCAGAGAAATCACTGTAGGCAGGAGTGACCATGCGGTCAAGATTGGTGGTAAGCTTGTTATGTACCGTCATGAGTTTACTTATTCTAACCCAACTGCTATCGCTATTGATGTTACGGATGAAATGTCTGATGATGAGTTGTTGGGTAGAGTAAAACGAACTGAAGAGTTCACTTACAATTATATTGGTCAAGTATTGCGGCTTAACATGGTTGCGGTTCGATCAACATCAAACGATCCCGCTAGGTTTAAATCAACTGTGGAGAAGGTTGTGGAGAACACCAATCTGCCGCTTATTCTCTGCTCGTTTAGTCCTGAAGTTCTTGAAAACGGATTAGTGGCTGCCCAAAACAGGAGACCTCTCATCTACGCCGCCACCAAAGACAACTGGAAAGACTTGGCAGAGCTGGCTTTGATGTACAAATGCCCCTTAGCAACTTTCGCTCCAAACGACCTTAATTTTCTTCGGTCTTTAACGAAAACGTTGTTGGAGTATGGAGTTGAAGATTTAGTTTTGGATCCTGGCACCTTTCCTAATGAAGGATTATCTGACACGGTCAACAATTTCACAATGATTCGCAGAGCCGCTTGCAAGAGAGGCGATGAACTTTTAGGCTTTCCGTTAATAGGTACGCCAATTGTGGCTTGGGCGGAACATGTGGACGCCCCAGAAGTGAATGCATGGAAAGAAGCTTACATTGCTTCGATGCTCATCACCCGATACGTTGATGTCATGATAATGCACAGCAAAGACGGATGGGTACTTTTGCCAAACGTTGTTTTAATACAGAACATCTACACTGATCCGAGAAAACCAGTGGCTGTGGAAGCAGGGTTAAGAACCATTGGGAAACCAAATGAAAACTCTCCAGTGATGCTGACCACAAACTTTGCTCTAACCTACTACACCGTTGAATCCGATATTGAAGCCAGTGGCGTGAGCGGCTACCTGATTGTAACAGACACTGAAGGAATTTCTGTTGACAGCGCAGTGGCAGGTCGGCAACTCACCGCTGAGAAGATAGCTGAGATTGTCAAGGCGACTAAGATAGAGGAAAAGGTGAAGCATAGAAAGGTGATTATACCTGGCAAGGCAGCGAGACTAAGCGGGGAGATTGAGCAGCTGACTGGATGGGAAGTTTTGGTTGGTCCCCGAGACTCTTCGGGCATTCCGAAGTTTCTGCAAGAGAAATGGAAATGACTAAAGATCATTTACTCACATAGTGCGCATTTAATTACTAGGCTTAAGTCTTCCCAGTTCTTTAAGCCGTAGTGTCCGAGCATAATCTTTAGTCTATTACAGCTGTCCTACTTAGATGTCAAGCTGAGACACAAAACTTACTACTTTGCATAACGTAAGATTTAAATTTGTAAGCAGACCCAATTTTATACATGGTAGCTGGATCCACTTTCTACGTTATGAACAAGATGATAAAAAAACGCTGTAGTCCCAAATGTAATATTTGTGGAGAATTAATACACGTTGGAGAAGAAACAGTTTCCAAAGTTTCTAAGTATAATCACTCTAGAACGTGGTATCACAGCCGTTGTCATAAAAAACTCTACTATCCATACGGACGGAAGAGGTCGATTTAGAAGAATTCTTTTCTTTCAAGTTGCGGTCTTCATTCGACGAAATTATTGAAAAATCTGTTGAAAAAATGTCGAGACCCTTCTACCAGAGACGTTGCACCCTTCAGTCTAGCTCACAAGTATACGTTTCCAAAAACCTTCAGTTCCTTTCCATGCTTCCCAGACAAATATTGTAATTAACAACAAGAAAAACACTGACGAAACCATTATGGCTGCTAGTTGCCAGTTACCAAAAAGCACCAGTGTATCAAAAGAATCGCTTATGAAAGGATATAGCGTGGGATTATATTCATGATGTAACGAGTCAACAAGTACATGAAGTATGTTTCCGATAAAACAAGCCAAGACCAACCCTTTCGAAAAGCGGCACTTCTCTTCAACAATTCTCTTGTCAATTCTGAATATACCTGAAACTACTGTTGGATAGACGTAAACAGTAAACAACACTGACAACGCTGTGCCAATGGTTGCGACACCAAAGAGGCTTTGGAGAATTCCTCTCCCTTGAGGATTGTCTATGAATAAGTAAATTAGCTTATCTAAGTCCGGCAATATTGAACCCACAATAAGTCCTGGAAGGCTTAGACTGCGCTTCCATTTACCAACAAAGTAAGCAACCACGTAATGAAGAGGAGTGAGGGGCATTACACGTTCTTTCCTATTGGTACTTTTCTGCGAAACTTTTGTAGAGTGCACCTAGCTCTGTAGCTCTTTCTTCGCTTTCTTTAATCTTAAGTGCTTCACACTCGTAGTTCAGCATTTCCCTCATTATTCTGACAGCCTTTTCTGTGAAAACCACTGTTCCATCATTTTTTATCTCCTCTATGCCATCAAACTTCTGTGCCTCCTCGTTAATCCTAACTGCCTCCTCAAGACTCAGTTCCTCAGGCAACACAACTTCTGCGCCTTTGGCACTAAGTCGAACAGGGTATCCTCCAGGCAATCCGTTTGGTCCCGGAGCATGAGTTAACTTTCCAGTGTCGTTTAGGATGGCGAGTATGTTTTTCACAGCGGAGGACGCTACCTGCTGGTCACTCTGGTTTCCTGGAGGCGTGGGTAAGGGTTCTGAAAATATTTTCTCAGGATCTAACTTATCGGTTACATTCTTGTTGTCTTCGAGAATTTTTAGGAAGTAGGGTGCGCCGCCTGTGATGCCATAGTCTTCAATAAGGACGTCATGAACGTGATGGCCTATCATGAAGACTGTTATGTTGTGCATGGGCACGTTTAGTTTCTCGCTTACAACTTTTTTTATTCTGGGTATGAGAAGATCGAAGTTGCCTATCCCAACTGTGGGAGCCAATTTCACTTTTCCTAAAACTGGATGTACAGCGTCGGGGAAAGATGAGCTTACAACATGAGTTTTTATTCCAACTTTCTTAACAGCTTTCATCAGTTTATGTGTTAAAGTCAGGTGCATAGGTAACCAAGGGCCGAAGCCTGCGCCTATAAGCTTCTCATATACTTCGTCTGGGAGCAGTCCAATTACCCACCAAGACTGAAATGTGGTGGCGTTGAATATTAAGTCAGGTTTCTCCTTCACCAATATCTCAGCGGTTCCTTCAATATCGTTTAGGTCGATTTTCTGAAACGTGATGTTTGGATAGAAACCTTGATTAACGGATCCTAAAATCGCATTGTTAGTTTTACGGATGCCCCAATCCTCATTTACGTCTGCAGCAACTATTTTGTTTACTCTTGGAGTGCGAGCGAGAAACTCTAATACATGTCCGCCTAAGCTTCCTAATCCAATCATCAAGATTTTGTTGTCAGTCAAAGTTTTTCATCTCTTTAAGGCGTTAAATGAGCTTCACAAATATAATTAAGTTTAGTTGTCAGCAAAGACTCGTAAGTGGTCTAAAGTTCCAATCCACAATATCGTTTAAGATATGCTTTTTCGTCGGGAAGAAGTCGTTTCACTGTTTTTCTTCTCTTTCTAGTGTTTATGTTGTGTAGAAGCCTTAGAACCTGTGTTGGAGTGGTGAACTTCTCGATTTTTCCGTCTGCACGTGTTCTGCTGACTTGGATGCAGTTGTTAACGACACAGTTTAAAACGCAGGCTGAACAGTAGACGCATAGTTCTTTTTCTATCCCAATTTCTCCTGTTTTCCAGTAGAGGGCGTTGGTGGGGCAGGCTTTGATGCATAATTCGCATTCAGTTCCTCTGCAGGTCTTCATGTCAATATGTATTGTTCCACTTTCGAAGAATTCTTTTGCACCTATCGATTGAAGAAGTTGAGCTCTTTTTTTCTTCTTTTTCTTTTCAGAGGTTTTTTGAAGGAGCTGAAAGATATCTGTGCCCGAATTGCTGTTCATTTTTTAGACGTCCCTTTTTTCGTCCCATTTTAAGCTCAGTCATTCTTCATTCTATAGGTGAGTTTCCTGCAATAACAATGGTGAATCACACATATTTATTTTGAATAAAAGGACTAATAGAATCGGAGAAGAAACATCAGAGTAGATACACCCAAAGAAAAAAGGGGAAAGTTATGAGTATACTGTTTTGCCAAAGTTTTGAGCGAAGATGCCGAAGTCAACCCAGTCAACGGCACCGTCTCTGTTGTAGTCACATTCAACATTGTAGCCTGCCGCTGGATAGGTCTTTCCGAAAGCCCTAGCGAAATCGCCGAAGTCGAACCAGTCAACGTCTCCATCTCCATCAACGTCACCACTATGTTTAATCAATAAAGTTGTGGTCATGTTGTTGTCCAGAGTATTTTCTTCATAGTATACTCGGGTTGCTTCAACCTTTATCGGCAGATAGCCTAATGGAAAGTCTCCAGTATCCAAACTCACAGAGGCTATTTCAGTGCTTCCAGCCGCCACGTCAACAAATACCACTCCAATAGTCGTAGACACATTCGCAAATGTATAGGTAAACGTGACTTCAACTCTCTCAGCTACATCTCCAGCATTGTAGATCCAAGCATCGACGTAAATCAAGTTCACGTCCCATCTATTGTATGTTGTAGTTACTGTGATGTTCCCATACACAGTGGAATGATGGAATCCAATATTGGTTACTGCAATATCATGTATGATATCATCACTTTGGACGACATGCACAAATGCAATAGGTAAAATGCCTATTAACAAGATAACCGTCATAATTCCAGAAACGATTTTCTTTTCCAACTACCCTCTTCTCCTTTCTTAGTTATGTTATATGTCATCGTCTCAACCAGAAGAGACTTTATACAGTTGAACAATGACTACAATTAATATTTAATCTTTTTGGAACAATATTCGGTAAGAATAGAACAGCATCTATATGCGGTCCACAACAGAAAAAATGGGGTTTTGTGGGAGAATTCGGCTGTTATTTCCAGCTTAGCACTTATTTTGAATAAAAGCTTAGAAGTTTCGCTGGCTAATAAACACCGTGATGCAGAGTGCCCAAAAGATACAAGAGGCTAGCTGTGAAAACACGCTACTGGAGACCAGGCGAAGACTACCTCACGCAGATAGTTGAAGCCATCAGAGATAAGGTAAAAGACGGAGATTTCGTAACGGTCTCCGAAAAAGCCATGTCAACTGCACTGGGCAACCTCATAGATGAACAGCACTTTCATCCAAGCAGGACAGCCCGTTTCCTCGCAAAATATTGGATGCGTTTTGTCTGGAGCCACATCCTTGGACATGTCTGTCACCTTAGAGAGAAAACTGTTCAGCGTCTTAGGGCATATCCCGTAAATGAGGGCGCCCTTCACAAGCAAGTGGCTATAGTATACGCTGGGTTCTTACAGGCGTTGATGCAGGGGTCAGAGGGAGGAATTGACGCAAGTAATCTACCCTACTCTTACGCTAGCCTTCCGCTGACAAACGCTCAGCAAATAGCGGAAAAGATTCGTGGACACGTTAGGTCTGTGTTGAATAAAAAAGTCACAGTTATCATAGTTGACAGTGATAAGACATACTCTTTCAGAACATTTCATTTTACCCCTCGTCCTAAACCAATCAGCGGAATCCACTTGTTCGGAGGCTTTGTCGCCTATGTGATCGGAAGGTTTTTCAAGATGAAACGAAGAGCCACACCGATAGCGGTTGCTGGCTCCAAAATATCTACTGAGGAGGCTCTTAAAATCGCGGCTATTTCTAATAGAAGTCGTGGCGTTGGCGCTGGAAGAACCGTTTGGGACATGGCTGAAACGTTTAGGGTTCCAATGACAAGTGTGACTTGGCGCATGCTTGACAGAGTGGAACACAAACCAATAGTGATTGTAAGAGCGCATCGTCATCTTGAAAAGATGATCTCAACATATTAAAATAAATCATGTAAAATACTATATAAATTTCTGGAGGGGAATAGAGTTGAAATCCGTAATTAAACAGATGCACCGATTTTTTGATCCTAAATCAGTTGCAGTTGTGGGAGCTTCCCGCAAAACCACGAAAGCTGGCTATGTTATCTTCAAAAACTTTGCGGTAAACAAGCGGAGAGGCATATTTAAAGGAGAACTATACCCAGTAAACCCCCACGAAGAATCTATCCTCGCTTTCAAATGCTATCCCTCAATCACAGAAATCATTGGAGACGTAGAACTAGTCGTTATCGTGGTTCCTGCAAAAGTTGTTCCCACGATCATGAAAGATGCAGCAACCAAAGGCGTTAAGGCAGTGGTGATAATCAGTGCTGGCTTCAGTGAAATTGGGAACCATAAGCTGGAGCAAGAGGTGACAGATATCGCTAAAAACGCTGGGATTCGAGTGTTGGGTCCAAACTGCCTCGGGGTCTACGGCTCCCACAGAGGCGTAGACATGCTTTTCCTGCCAGAAACTAAGATACTAATAACTGGAGACGAAGTGGTTGCCACTCCTCGTCCGATAGCGGGGCACATAGCTGTTGTCACACAGAGCGGTGCTTTCGGCGCTTCCGCTCTAGACCATTTGGCTGGTAGACAGTTAGGAGTGAGCAAGTTTGTGAGTTTCGGAAACAAATGTGATGTCGAAGAGTCGGAGATGCTTAGTTATCTCTTACATGATGAGAAAACACGGGTCATCCTCCTTTACGCCGAGAGCATAGAGGAAGGGAGGAGGTTCATGGAAGTTGCAAGAGAGGTTACTAAGAAAAAACCCATAGTTGCTTTAAAGTCAGGTAGAACAAAAGCTGGAGCGAGAGCAGCCATGTCTCACACAGGAGCAATCGCTGGTTCTGATCGTATCTACGAAACAGTTTTCACGCAAGTCGGAGTGATGAGAGTGGAAGACATGGAGGAATTCTTCGACGTAGGCAAAGCCATGGCTTTTCAACCTCCAGCAGCTGGAAATAACATTGCAGTAGTCACTGACGCTGGTGGACCCGCCATCATGGTGGTTGATGAATTTGAATTGAGGGGAATAAACGTAAAGGAGTTCTCCGATGAGACCGTTCAAAAATTTGAGAAACTGAAGAAAAAAGGAGAAATTCCTTCCTTCGCGACAAACATAAATCCCTTAGACCTAACTGGTTCTGCTACTTCTGATATGTTTGAAAAAAGCACGAGGATAGTGTTAGAAGACCCGGAAGTCTACGGCGTCGTCGTGGTTGGTTTACATCATGTTCCAGCCTTACAAGAGGACTTCGTTGATAGGATAGCAAACTTGTCAAAAAACTACTCCAAGCCCGTGGTGGCATGTGATATTGGTGAAACCGAAATGGCACTTTACATCCGATCTAGGTTTGACAAACTGGGAGTTCCCGCCTATCCGTCACCGGAAGATGCTGCACGAGCCATGATTGCCCTTGTCAAATATGGGCTGTATCTTAAGAAGAACAGTAGTTTTGAACAATACCTAGAAACGTTCAAGAAAAGAAATCGTATGTAAAACATCACACTAAACCTGAATAACTGGTGTTAATCAAGCGCGCAATTTTTAATAACATAGTTACTAGTCTCTGTTTGAAGGAGATAGAGACTTGAAAGAAACTGAAGAAAGCGTCATAGAGGATTACTGTTACCAACTAGTTATTGGCGATGCTAAAAGCAAGCTTGAAAAGGCGGATATTGCTGTGATAGGTGTTCCCTTTGAAAGCACCGTAACTGGTAGACCCGGCACGAGATTTGGACCGAGATCTATAAGAGGAGTCTTCAGAAACTTCTGGACATACAATCTCCATTTGGAAGTTGACCCATTTGAGGTTCTGAAAATCGTGGATTATGGAGATTTAGAGGTGATTCACGGAAACTTTGAGGCTACCAGCTCCCTGATTGAGAGGGCTACATCTGAAATTCTATCGTCTGGAGCAACGCCTTGCGTATTAGGTGGAGAACACACAATCTCATATCCAGTGGTAAAGATGATAGGCGGCGGCATTGGAGTTATCCAGTTTGACGCCCACATGGACTTGTTTGACACATTCGAAGGACAAAAACTTTCCCACGCAACAGCCATCAGACGAGTACATGAGGTTGTTGGTCCCAAAAACGTGGCGCACATTGGGATAAGAACGGCTTCTATTGAAGAGCATTCATACGCAAAAAAGGCAGGAATAAAGTATTACACTCCATTGGATGTGGAAAAGAAAGGAATGGATAGAATAATGTCAGATGTTCTCAGAAGCATGGAACACTTGAATGGAATTTACGTCACCATTGACATCGATGCCTTGGACCCTTGCTATGCTCCTGGGACTGGTTTTCACGAGCCAGATGGTCTTTCAATAAGGGAGATGATAACTGCGATTCACTCGTTAGATGGGTCAAGGCTGGTGGGAATGGACCTCGTTGAAGTGTCACCTGCAGGAGAATTCGATCCAACACCTTCAGTGGCGACAAAACTTATTATAGAAACCTTCAGCGTTATTGCCCGCGACAAAGTTAAACGATGAGCAGGAAAAACCCTTGAAAAGCTATCATTTATCTTGTGTTGCAGTTAAAAAAATAGTTGGTTTGTATTTTTCAGTGCCAGTTCTTTAGCCATTTAGCAACTTTTTGAAACAATAGGCTCGTTGACATGTCAATGACTGGGACAATAATTCTTTCTTTGGTTTCGATTGTAGGGCGGTGTTGTGGCATCACGGCGTAATTTACAAATGCCCAGTAAACTCTTTTTTCTTCAATAAGAGCTTTTGCGGCTATTTCAGTGCTTGCTGGCAAAGGATAATAAATAAATGCAACTCCCTCTGCCCAATATAAGCCAGTCAGTTTTCCTCCAGTAGCTATGTTTGCAAACCGTGCCAAATCATCGGGTGTTGAAAACCGATTGCACTCCATGATGACAATCTCTTTGAAAGGTTCGTATTTAATGACTGTTCCACTCTCCATGTCTAAACCTCCTGCCATAACGTTTATTGAGCGAAACTCCTTTTTACCTTTGCCCCACGAACACGTTGAGGCACAAGTTAAATTAAGAACTTGGAGACAAAGCGCTTTTCTAAAAGATTTAGTTATGGAGGAGCTGATTTGCCAGAAATTAGAGTTGGAATTGTTGGAGTCGGCAACTGCGCATCAGCTCTCGTTCAGGGAGTTGAATACTACAGGAAGGTAACAAAAGAAGCAAAGGTTCCTGGACTGATGCATGTAAACTTTGGAGGCTACCACATCCGCGACATAAGGTTTGTAGCTGCCTTTGACGTAAATAAAAACAAAATTGGAAAAGACTTAAGTGAAGCCATATTCACTGAGCCAAACTCATGTGTAAACTTTGCAAAAGCTCCTAAACTAGGCGTTAAAGTTTTCCCCGGGCCAGTTCTTGACGGCGTTGCTCCTCACATGAAAGACCCTTTCAAAACATACGATGAGACAAGAGTGAAGGCTCTGAACGTTTCAGATGTTCTTAAAGAGACGGAAACAGACGTCTTGATTAATTTTCTGCCAGTGGGAAGTTATGAAGCTACTTGTTACTATGCACAGATGGCTCTTGATTCTGGCTGCGCGTTTGTAAACTGCATACCCGAGTTTGTGGCTTCAAATCCTGTCTGGAGTAAGAAATTTGAAGAAAAAGAGTTGCCAGTGGCGGGTGATGATGTAAAGAGTCAGCTTGGAGCCACAATTCTCCACCGAAACTTGGTTAAGCTATGTGTAGACCGGGGAGTTGTGGTGGAGGAAACGTATCAGCTTAATCTTGGTGGAAACACTGACTTTCAGAACATGACTGTGGAGAAACGATTGAAAACTAAGAGAATCAGCAAAACCGAAGCCGTTACAAGTATGATTCCTTACAAGGTTCCAACAAGAATAGGACCGTCCGACTACGTTCCCTTTCTTGGCGACAGAAAAATCTGCTATATTTTAATTAAAGGAAAAAAATTTGGAAACCAACCAGTCGCGGTAAAAGCTAAACTGGAAGTGGAAGACTCGCCTAACAGCGCTGGAGTAGTTATCGACGTTATTAGAGCTGTGAAACTGGCGTTGGATAGAAAGATAAGCGGTCCGTTAATCAGCATCTCTTCATACGCTTTCAAGCATCCGCCAGTTCAGGTTCCTGATGACCTAGCGAGACAGTGGGTTGAAGATTTCATAACTGGAAAACGCAAACAATGACTCAAACGTAAGGTACAAAATTGCTAAGCATCACGATTAGCCGGAAGAGGTTTTGCTGGAATGTTCAGCCGCTTCTGAATCTCCTTTGCCAATGCCACAGCAGCTCCACCTCGATAATTGTCAGTTACCACCAACTTCGGATTACTTTCCCCAACATACCTAAGCAACTCCGTGAAGTCAGAGTGATCGCTTAAAGCAACCACGTACTCATTTTCAGCTATTCTACGATAAGGACTTTCGAACTCCCACCCGCTAAGACATATACGTAAAGCATCTTTTCCAACATATCTTCTGGAGCCCATGTGATAAAAAGCAAGATAAGAGTCGCGGTTCTGCACCATCAACTGGGCTTCTTCATCGCTAGATAATAAGTACCTTCCAAATCTCATTCCATGCTTCTCACAAATCTTCGAAACCCTGAAAACTTTATCTGGAGCCACGAAAGGAACTGTCAATCCAACCCTATGCAAAATTTGCATAACCTCTTGAAGCTTACCGTAATAACCAAACAAATAGACTGGGCCTTTCTTCAACCCTTGCTCCACCAACGAAACGAGGATTCTCTCCACCGTTTTTTTGAAAGGCCTAACGCGATATGGAGTTCCATAAGTCGCCTCCATTACCAGAACATCACTTTCAACAATCTGTGTTTGAGGCAATCTAAAATCGCTAGAGTATAAAATCCTCGTTCCCTCAGCATCTTCTACAAGAACTTGAGCAGCGCCCAAGATGTGATCTGCATAGTGCAACGTCAACTGCTCATCTCCATACGTGAACTCTTCCCCATACTCAAGCGTCTTTATCTCTCCAGTCATCAAGAACAATGGGCCTTTCAAAGTGGCAATCAAGTCTTTTGTGGCAGGAGTCATCACCGTTGCCTCACATCCTTTCAAACTCTGTCTCAAGCCAAGCATGTGGTCGGAGTGAGCATGAGTGACTACTCTCAAAGGCTTAGTTTCATCAAACCCATCGCAAGCCACATGTTTTCCTAACAGAACTGCTCCTTTCTCGGTGATAACGGCTTTCGAAAACATCTATGATAACCGAATCTAGTTAGACTAATGGGTTTAAACAATTTTCGGAACCTAGAGCTTCTGCGGGTGCAACACGCATATATAGAGTGACGTAGTATGATAAGAATTCTTCAAGGTTGGAAGTTATATGAAGATATGTGTAATTGGAGCTGGCGCTCAAGGCTCAGTCATAGCCAAAATTCTCGTGGAAGACCCTGAAATTGACAAAGTTGTTTTAGCCGACATAAACACGCAACTTCTGCAACGAGTAGCAAAAAAGATCGATAACAGTAAACTTTCAACTGAACGTGTAGACGCAGGCAACTCAGATGATCTAAC
Source organism: uncultured Candidatus Bathyarchaeia archaeon (assembly GCA_964346135.1). Classification (GTDB taxonomy): domain Archaea; phylum Thermoproteota; class Bathyarchaeia; order Bathyarchaeales; family Bathyarchaeaceae; genus B1-G15. The sequence goes on from CAYFTS010000103.1 coordinate 12,853, forward strand.
AAAAGTGCTGAAAGGCGCTGATGTTGTGGTAAACGCCACTCTAACTTATTTCAATTTACCCATATTCAATTCGGCGTTAAAACATGGAGCAAATTACGTGGATCTTGCTCATGACTGGCCTTTAATAAAGAGGTTCTTGGAAAACCTCAAAATTAGCGATAAATGGAAGAAGGCAGGACTAACCGCCGTCAAGGCTCAAGGCATCACGCCAGGAGTCACTAATGTACTCGCCAGATACGCTACGGACAGTCTCGACAAGGTTGAGGAAATACACATAAAATCAGGGTGGAGGAATCCAAAAGAAGGAAAAATGGTTCCCACATGGTCGCCTGGGTGGTCTGTTGAAATGGCGTTATTAATGTGGACCGCAGACCCGATAGTGTACGAGAATGGAGAATACAAAACGTATCCACCCTTCAGCGGAGTTGAAAACCACCCATTTCCAGAACCGATGGGACCACGTACCCTTTGCTGGGTAGAACATGACGAGCCTGTGACGTTGCCACACTTCATAGGTAAAGGTGTAAAATACGTTGATTTCAAAGAGTCGGTTGACATAGTAGCGGGAATTTTAATAAATCTTGGATTGGCAGGCAAAGAATTCATAGAAGTTAAAGGGGTGAAAGTGAAACCGTTAGATGTTCTGCTTAAGTTGGCAAAACCAGCAATAGAAGAAATCGAAGAAACGGAGAATGCTCCTGAATTTCAAAAACTCAGCGGGCAAGAAGTGTATTCATGTAATGTTGCTCAAGTAATAGGTGAAAAAGCTGGCGAAAAAGTGGAAGAATATGTTTACCTCAAAACATCAATATCCGATATGCGTGAATGGATGCGAAGATACGGCACCACGAACGGGTGGGTTCCCATTCCCGCAGCAGTAACGGCAAAAATGCTTGCTAAAGGAGAAATAGAAGCTATGGGAGTTATTGCTCCTGAATGTTTAGAGCCGGAGCCTTTCATGCGTAAACTCTCTGAAATGGGAATGGGCACGTTTCAAATGATCACTAAAAAGCAAGTTAGCGGATAAATCCTCTTTCTAACTGCTTTTAACTTTACGTAGTGCTTCTCCCGATATTTCTATGGTTTTTGCAATATCCTCTTTTGTGTGTGCAATAGACATGTACCATTCTTCGAATTGAAGAGGTCCCCACGGAAGGACACCATTGTTAACCATGTTGAACCAAAATTCCCATGTCTTATCAAGGTCGTTGACTGTTGCAGTTCTGAAGTCTACTGGCGCAGTCTCTGTGAAGAATACGTATCCAACTGGTCCTATACCATTTAAAAACGCCTTGACGCCAGTATCCTCTATCATGTCCCTTACTCCTTTGTTTAGTTCCTCACCCAGATCAGTTATGTAATTGTGCATTTTGTTAGTCATCACTTTTGTTAAGCAAGCTAAACCGGCAGCCACAGAGAGTGGATTTGCGCAGTAGGTGCCTCCATGTGAGGTTTGTCCACCAGGACCCAGCGTTTCCATGATGTCTCGTTTTCCTCCAAACGCTGCTAATGGAAGTCCTCCACCAATAGCTTTGGCAAGAGTTACCATATCCGGCTTAATCTTATAGAGTTCACTGGCTCCACCGGGAGCAATTCGGCAACCCGTTTTAACCTCGTCGAAAATGAGAACGATGTTGTATTCCTCAGTGAGTTTTCGGATGTTCTTCAAGTAACCAGGTTTTGGAAGTATCACTCCACAATTTAACATCACTGGCTCCATTATTACTGCTGCGATTTTTCCTTCATGTTTTTTAAACAAGTTCTCCATAGCCTCTAGGTTGTTGTATGGAGCTATCAAGGTGTTCTTCGCAGTGTCTGTGGGTACTCCCTCTGACTCGATTACGGGAGTGGGGGCCCATTTTGGCCCTGCCTTTGCAAGGGGTGGATGTATGCTGACATAGACGTAGTCATGCTGTCCATGATAGGTGCCTTCTATCTTCACGATTTTGTCCTTACCAGTGTATGCTCTTGCAACCCTCACAGCGTGCATAGTGGCTTCGGTGCCTGAATTGGCAAACTGGAACATGTTCATCATCGGAAAGCGCCTTAGCAACTCCTTCATGTACAAGAAGTTCTTTTCGTGAGGCATCGTGTATGCGCTGGCCTTTTCTATTTGTTCTTTTACAGCGTTCACTATTGTTGGGTGGGCGTGTCCAGCTATGTTGATGCCGTAACCCATGAGATAATCTATGTACTCATTTCCGTCAACATCCCACACTCTGCTACCCTTTGCCTTGCTGATGAAGAATGGATATGGCTTGAAATAACGAACAGAACTGCCAACTCCGCCAGGGATAACTTCTTTAGCTTCTTCCCACAGTTTTTTTGATTTCGGCGTTTTAGCAGTATAGGCTTTAACGGTTTCTTCTTTAACCATCATTTACTTTCTCCTTTTCACACAATGAACTTTCCATTCTCGTTTTCTTCGCTTAAGAATTTTGCGCGTATATTAGGATACAACAAGTGCTAGCACAGCTTTTTCCGTGTGCAATCTGTTTTCTGCTTGGTCCCACACCGCTGACTGTGGTCCCTCTATCACCTCATCGGTCATTTCTTCTCCTCTGTAGCCGGGGAGGCAATGCATGAATATGGCGTCCTTCTTGGCTTCGCGGAGGATGTCAGCGTTTATCTGGTAAGGCGCAAAGTGTCTGATCCTCTTTTCCTTCTCTTTTTCTGGTCCGCCCATGCTATGCCACGTGTTTGCGTATATGACATCAGCGTCTTTGACTGCGCTGTGGAGGTCTGTGGTAACTACGATTTGTGCTCCTGATTTCTCAGCGTTTTCCCGTGCAAACTTCATGACTTTCATGTTTGGATCGTAGCCTTTCGGTCGAGCTACATGTATGTTAATGCCCATTATGCTCGCAGCTATGATTAGGCTGTGACACACGTTCCAGACATCGCCAGCATACGCTATTTTCTTCCTTTCTAACGAGCCTTTTTTCTCTTTGATCGTTAACAGGTCTGCGAGTCCTTGGCATGGATGGGTTAAATCTGTGAGTGCGTTTACCGCGGGGTTTTCCATATATTTGGCGTACTCCTCAACTTTCTTTTGTTCAAACGTTCTTATTACAAGTCCGTCGCAGTACCTGTCTATCACTCTTGCTGTGTCTTTTATTGGCTCTCCTCTACTTAGCTGCGTTTGTTTAGGTGTCATGTAGAAACTTTGTGCTCCAAGATGGGCTATTGCAGCTTGGAATGAGGTTCTTGTTCTGGTAGAGGGTTTTTCGAAAAGCATGGCGAGAGTTCTGCCTCTTAATTGTTCATGAGGTTCTCGTTTTGCCAGTTTGGTTTTAAAGTCTGCTGCCGTGTTTAGAATGAAGTTTATTTCTTCTTTAGTGTAGTCCATTAAGGTTAGGAAGTCTCTTCCCTTAAATTCCATTTTTCGGTTTCACCTTTACATCCCTTTTTTCATGTCGGTTTTCTTTAAAGGTTTAGTATTCCCTTAAAAGAAGAAGCGTACAATAAAATGGTCCTTAACCGCTCCTCTGCAGTTCACTCATTAACACTCTATGTGCGCGTGCAATCTATTCCAGTTACGAGTTGAAGAACAGAAGTCTCCGTGTTTCTGCGTATTGAAGTTTCGAAACATAAGTATAAACCACAAAAATCTTATATGTGTCTGCTAATGCACTAACTCCCATCCATAGGTTCAACATAGTTGTGTATGGTGGTGATTCAGTTGGTTGATAAAAAAGTCAGAATTGTAATAATGGGTGCCGCTGGACGTGACTGATCACTAGTTTAACAAGGAATTAGTGACCCACGAATTCCACAATTTCAACGTTTTTTTCAGAAACAACCCAAACTATGAAGTTGTAGCTTTCACAGCTACCCAACTTCCAAACATCTCTGGTCGTTCGTATCCACCTGAGCTAGCTGGAGAACTCTACCCAAACGGCATTCCAATTTTAGATGAAGACAAGTTACCTGAAATAGTGAAAAAACACGAAGTTTCTGAAGTTGTTCTCTCTTACAGCGACTTACTATATGAAGATGTTATGACCAAAGCCTCATGGACTCTTTCCCTAGGTGTCGACTTCAAACTTATGGGCACAAAAAACACCATGATTAAATCCAATAAACCTGTTGTGGCCGTGTGTGCTGTCAGGACAGGAGCCGGCAAAAGCACCGTGACTAGAAGGGTTCTACAAATCTTGAAAGAGAATGGCTTAAAGGGTGTTGCAGTTAGACATCCAATGCCATACGGTGATCTTAGAAAACAAATATGTCAAAAGTACGAGTCGCTAGAAGATTTAGACAGGCATAAATGCACAATAGAGGAGCGGGAAGAGTACGAACCCATAATAAGAGCGGGATACACGCTTTACGCGGGTGTAGACTACGAGAAAATTTTAAAGGAAGCTGAAACTGAGGCCGACGTTGTAGTTTGGGATGGAGGAAACAACGACTTTTCGTTCTATAAACCTGACCTACTAATAGTGGTAGCCGACCCCCTTAGACCCGGACACGAATTAAAATCTTATCCTGGAGAAGTGAATGCTAGGATGGCAGACGTGTTCGTTGTCAACAAAGTAAACGTAGCTGATAGAAAAGCTATAGAGATCGTTAAAAAAAATCTGAGGTCTGTTAATAACCGCGCTTCAATAATAGAGGCGGAATCTGTTATTTCAATAGACAAGCCAGGACTGATAAAGGGCAAGAGGGTTTTAGTAGTCGAAGACGGTCCAACCGTAACCCATGGAAATTTGCCTTTCGCAGCGGGCTACGTTGCAGCTGAGCGATATGGAGCAGCTGAAATCGTTGATCCCAAACCATATGCTGTTGGCTCGCTAAAATCGGCTTTCGAAAAATTTACGCACATGAAGAACGTTCTCCCGTCTCTTGGTTATGGTTCAGGACAGATAAAAGAGTTAGAAAAAACAATTAATGCTGTGGTATGTGACTCCGTTGTGTTAGGAACTCCAAGCGACTTGATGAATTTCATGAAGATAGACAAGCCTTATGTAAAGATTAAGTACGAATTAAAAGAGCTGACCACTCCAGGTTTAAAGGAAATAATGAAACAAAAAATTAAAGTATAAATCAGCGGTAGAAGCCGTAAACAGTCTTAACCTCTTTTTCTCGGATGTACATCGAACGTTATTTAGAATTCCGTGTTTGTTAAAAGAGCGTATTAAAATGTGAGTGTGCACGCCTACGTACTAATGTGGAAAACAGAAAAAGGGGAGTGTGTGATGTTGTCTAGCCTTGTTGCTACAAGCCGTAGTAGGCGTCTAAGAAGCCTGTCCAGCCTGTTGTTTGTCCCCAACTAACTGATAGGTATATGTCTCTTCCAAGAATCGCCCAACTGCCCGACCAATAGAGTGCTTTGGACCAGAAGAAGTGTAATCCATAGATGTCGCTCTGCTTATTGTTATACCAGTTGATCACCACCGCATTGTTTACAGCGGTCTTAACATTCTCTGTTGCTGTTACCAATGAAGCAGGGATGTTCTCGTCCAATAGTTCAAGCATGTAGTCGTACATGTCCACGAAATAGGCTGGTTCTGTGCCCGACATCTTCTTGGCGCCTCTGAGCGCTGTCGTGTATCTTCTATTGTACTGGTTTAGGTTGGCGAGCATCTCTGACGTCCAGTCGGTGAAGGTTGTTGTCAAGGCTGGTATCTGATTTACGTCAAGGGCTGAAAGTGTTTCCCAGCCGTATCCTTTCTTCTTCCAATAGTATTCTCCGTAGTTGTTCACGAGCTCAGTTGCGTATGCTAGAGCGTCCTGCGTTGGGTTGTTCACCAAGTCTTGAGCATTTGTGTCGTAGGGATAACCGTCTAGAGGTATGCTTTCCTCTGACCCTACCACGTAACTAGCATGACCGACAAGTTCGTAGTAATCTTCAATGTGAGCCATGTCGCAAGCATCAAACGCTACAATGTAGATGAAGCCAACGGTGTCCATGATCTGACCTAGTTTGGGGCAGTCGAGCCAATCTTCGTCACCTTGATCCCAACAGAAGGACTCGAAACCGTTGCCGTGGTTCCAGAAGACTAACACGTGCTTGTTAGCAGGCCAATAAGATTGCGCCGTGTTAACAAAGTTTATGGCTATTTGTGGGTCTCCCAGGTTTTGTTCAGGAGACGTTTCAACTACTGTGTGGGTGCCTTGCTCGATGTGAATGAGTTCAGACCCATCCTCTGTGGACAGGTCTACAAGGGCAACAAAATGAACGTCGGCAGTGGAGCCCACGCTTTCCAATTCCGCTAAGTCTGGCGCCCAAGAGTCTTCAAGGTCCTTGTCAGCGCATACGTAAATCATGAAAGTTCATTGAGCTGTCTGGGCTGATGCTCCTACAACCAAAAGTGCTTGCATCAAAAACACAAAGATTAATCCCAGAGACAGAAACGTTTTCTTCATACTTTTTCTCCTTCTCTATTAGTTTTGTTTGTCATTGTGCCAATATTTGGCACTCCAAACGGGCTTTTCATTGGAAGTGTTATATAAAATATTTCTACATTTTTATTATAGAAAATCCTTCTATAGAACGAAGAATGTTCGCCTTCTTTCTTGTGCACGTATGAAGGTGATGAAAAGTGGGTTCCCGGTAATTCCCGGTGCAATTAGAGGATTTGAGTTAGAACCCTTTGATCTGTTTTGGGAAGTAGTCTTTGCAGGTGCCCTTGCGGTACACGTCAGCCGTCGCGCAGTGCAAACCACCGCCAAACGGCGCCACAGCCAAGAACGGGACGGGAATGACATCAAAGCTCAACTTTTCAAACTGCTTTATTTGAGCGGTCTCTTCAGCTTCTACGCACACTGTCTTCGAATCGAGCATGAGAACGTTGAAAGAGAGCCAGACACTGCAGAAGGAAAGCTTGTATTTCTTGTCATGAGCCGGAGTCGCGCATTCAACGATTTCCCAATCATTCTTCTTAAACAACTCCTTGAGCTTGGGCGTTAGAGGAACCCGCTTCCTATTGCTGAGCGCCAACCCGGGGCAAAGTGGAACAAAGGTGGCGTCAATGTGCACCGGCGCCTCCTCCTTGAACGTCACCTCATGAATGCGATGGTCGGAGAAATGACGCCGCAACCAGCTGATTCCAGCAGCGTTAGTGACTGTAGACCGCTGAACAAACAGGTCCTTCCCACACCGAGCGACATCCGCGGCGTCGAAAAGCGGTTCAGTCTCGGTCAGGACCCAATCCTTCGCATATGTGTGTTTAAGTTGCTCCTCCTCGCTTTTCGCGTTGAATTCGTTCCAAAAATTCTTCTTGTAAGTACGTTCAGTCAAGCGGGGTTTCGGCGCTGCCTCCCATCGGAAGTTCGGATCCTCCTTGAAATACTGCTCCAGAAGCGGTCGATAACAGAGATACTCAAACCATCGACTCCGATAGGACATGGTCGCCTCGAGAATCTCATTGCCGACCGTCAGCAACAAGTCTCGAGGAGGCATGCACCCAAACATGCTCTCCTGTTTCCAGTCCGGAGTCTGCACTCGCTGGCTAAAATCCAGTGGCGTAGGTCGGTCGACACGGATGCCCTGGAGCTCTAGGACCTTGACGAAGTTGTCCATTTGCTCCTTGGCTTTTTCTTCCATCTCCTTGGGCAGCGGACCGTATTTTCCCAATGGGAAGCCGTATTCAGGCCAATCGCGCTGAACGGCTGGTTCCGGTGCTTGTACCATTGTGCCGTCGGGTCGTCCGACAATGACGTGTTTCAATGGGTCCCATTCGTTCCAGGAACATACAACTGTCTTCTTGTTCTCTTTGGGCATGGATAATCTCCACTAGTCTGGTGAATCTTTATTTTTTCTTGTTGAGTCATTCTTAAACCTTTGGGTATAATCAAGACTGATTGAATGTAGCTCTGATGTTGTAAGTCAGCACATTCAAAATTTTACAAATTGAAAGGCTGTTGGAAAACCATAAAACATTTATTTTGACGTTACGCGTGTTATGTTTATCTCCAACCGAGCTGGAGAACTAGCAAAATGGCTAAAAGAATTCTGGTAGCTCTAGGTGGCAATGCCATTAAGCAAGCAGGCGAGAAAGGAACTTCTGAGGAGCAGTTCCAGAATTGCTTAACAACTTGCAGGCTTTTAGCACAGATAGTGAAAAAGATGGAAAAAGACGACCGCCTAATAATAACCCATGGTAACGGTCCACAGATCGGCAACCTCATGGTGCAACAAGAAGAAGCTAAACCTGTTATACCCGCTCAACCTATGGACATGGTTGGAGCGATGACACAAGGACAAATTGGCTACATGCTACAACAAACATTAATGAACTGCCTAAGAGATGAAGGAATCGCCAAGCCAGTCTGCGCAGTGATAAACCAAGTAGTAGTAGACAAGACTGATCCAGAATTCTTTGGTGAAACCGCCTCAAAACCAGTAGGCAACTTCTTCACTGAAGAAGAAGCCATGATGATCAAAAAGGAACATCCTGAGTACATTGTCAAGAAGGTCAAACCAGTGGGAGAAAAAGCATGGAGAAGAATAGTTCCTTCTCCATATCCAGTGGCTAACGTTGAGGG
>CAYFTS010000104.1:0-3382 GCA_964346135.1 uncultured Candidatus Bathyarchaeia archaeon
CTTCAAAGACAAGGGAATAAAAAACGTGAATTGGAAGGAAGGCGGACCCGGCTTCCTCGACATTAAGACATTAGTAGATGTGGGACTTGCCAGTGAAAAACCATTAAAAGTCAAGGGCACTGAAATATCGCCACGCCAATTTTTCCTAAAACTCTTGAACGAACAAAACATGATGGGCTGGCCTGAAGACATAACACCAGACGACTGGGAAATAACTAGGATAATAGCAATTGGAAAGAAAAAAGGAAAGAAAATCTCCTATACGGTGGACTCAATTTTCCGCTCAAACAAAAAGTGGAAAGGCGCTGCTGGTCAAGTTGCCGTTGGAGTTCCAGCGTCAATTGCGGCTCAGATGCTGGCAAAAGGAGAGATTGAAACTAAAGGAGCAGTACCGCCAGAAATTTGCATCAAACCTGAACCATTCTTAGCCGAGTTGACTAAAAGAGACATTAAGGTTCAAGAAACAATCAAAACAATTACATAATGAGGATGCACCCGAAGCTTTTCAATAAGCTGGGTGAATAAGCCACTCAATTCTCAATTTTTTTGTGGGTTTCTTGAATCCGTTTTTTTGATAAATAGTCATTAGCCTTAGAATTACAAATGGGTAGGATTAACTAAAAATATATGGAGAAAATGTTGGCTGTTTTAAGGGGTGGAGTTCACTCAGCCTCTGCTTCAGCCTCTTCTGTTTCTGCCTTTTCGGTTTCTTCGGTCGCTTCCGCCTCTGCCTTACTCTCTTTTGCCTCTTCCGTTTCTTCGGTCGCCTCAGCCTCTTCAGTCGCTTCTGCCTCTGCTGCTTCAGCTTTCCCAACCACTTCTGCTTCAGCGAACCGCCGACTTATCCTTGTTATTCGAATTTTCACGGTTTCACCAGGTTTAGCGTTTGGAACAAAGGTTACGAGACCCTTGATTCGTGCTATGCCTTCACCTCGGCGGCTGGTCTCTTCGATTTTCACGTCGTATTCCTTGCCTATTTCAACTGGTTTTGGAGGAAATCTTCGGCCGAACCCTCTTCTTCTTTCGTATCGCATCTTTTCACCTCTTTATTTTGTGTTTGACAAAAATCTGCTTGTTTTGGGCGTTCATCTATTCTACGGTTAGCGTTCCGTATCTTCCTACGTTTAGTTGGATTTCTCCTCTGAAGGACCTGATGTATCCGTTTTCAATTTTAACCGTGTCGTCGACGTTGACTTGATCGATCTGTTTGTTCCAGAGAGTTAGTTTTATCTTGCCCGTTTCGTCGCTGATTATAGCGTCAGCTACACGGTATGTTTCATCTCTGTATCTAGAACGAACCTCACGAGTTTCTGATTTTTCGATTACCTTTGCTTCAACGTTTACCCTTCGCATTCCGTCTTTCAACTCTTTAATTTTCATTTCTTTCCTCCTCGTTTTGCTTAATTTTTTCCGCGATAGCGAATTTTCTTGTCAACTTTTCCGCTTTTAACATTTAAGCGTTCTCCAATCTTGGCTTGTGGCACGAAGATTAGAAAGTTTTGTATTCTTGTTATTTCGTCACCTCTGCTACCTATGTCATCTATGGCCACGTTGATTTCTTGTTCTTCAGTCACTGGAACTGGTTGAAAAGGTATAGGGCTGTACATTTTCTGTCTCTTTCTAAAGCGTCTTGGTCTTACGTGTCTCGTTTTTTCTGTAAGCCTTCTCGGCATCTATTCTTTCGTCCTTATCGCGGAATTAGCCTGCCAAAAAGAGTTGGTGTCGCTGGGAGAAGCGATATCACGTTTAACTCTGTTTTGGCGGCTGTTGCTCATGAAGGAACTGTGATGTAGAATATAAGTTTTGTTATGTAGACTTACAATTTACTTTTTCCCATCTTATATTAATGGAAGGGAAAATTGAAAAAACGAGTCCATCACACTGCGTGCGTATGTCGTTTTTCTTTATGCGTTACTACTTATTAATGAAAGACAGAGCAGTTGAAAGTTGGGCGTTTCCTTTGTCGCTTGAGATTCAAGATATTATGATAAACAAGGTAGTAACTGGAAGTGCTAGTATTTCAGTGAAGGAAGCCGTAGATACCATGAACGCGCATGGAATCGGGTGTTTGGTAGTGATGGAAAAGGAAAGCCCTGTCGGAATCGTGACTGAAAGAGACCTGTTGAAACGTGTTCTAGCCGAGTCCAAGGACCCAAGAAAGATTAACGTTCAAGAGATAATGTCAAAGCCACTCATCGTGGGGAAACCAGATATGCTGATTGAGGAAGTTATTAAGCTCATGATTGATAAGAAAATTAAGAAGCTTCCAATAGTTGAAAATGGAAAGCTTTTGGGCTTAGTGACTTTAACAGACATCGTTAGTTTCCAACCTCAGCTTATACGTGTGGTTAAGCAGCTTACGCATCCTCATGAATGGGAGAAAGTAGAAGAAAAATAACTCTAAAGACAATAGTCATTATTTTGTTTTCTGAAAACTTTGTAACGAACGATAACAGTTAAGCAAAATACTAAAGTTTGATGCGCATACATATGATAGAATAAGACCAAAATTACCCGTTTGAACAACATGTTTTCGGTGGAATAGTTTGTTTCCTATTCGAGACGAAAATCGTTCGCTGTCTTCCCCTCATATTACAAGAGTCTTCATAATAGTTAACGTGGTCTTATTCTTCTTTTTCTGGCTCTCAGACTCTGGTTTCTTTTTGCAATCCATACGGGATTATGGAATGATTCCCGCGAACATAGTGAAAGGCGAGCGACTTTACACGGTTTTCACTTCGATGTTTATGCATGGAGGGATAATCCACTTGGCTGGAAACATGTTGTTTCTTTTCGTGTTTGGTGACAACGTTGAGGACAATTTTGGACATGGACGATACTTCGTCTTCTATTTCCTCTGCGGGATAGTCGCCAGCGCAGTACACATACTGTCCATAACTACAACACGGGGAATGTCCCTCCCCACTGTTGGAGCTTCAGGCGCCATCTCTGGAGTGCTTGGCGCGTACATTTTATTGTACCCGAGAGCACGTGTTTTGACGCTGGTGTTCTACTTATGGGTTTCTATAGTACGCATCCCTGCCATTTTCTTCCTTGGCTTCTGGTTTATCTTCCAATTGTTAGAGGGATTTTTGGGATCTTCTAGCGGAGTTGCTTACTGGGCGCACATCGGAGGCTTCATAGCAGGGATTGTTCTGGCTTTGATTTTGAAGAGAAAGAAGAAGGCGCATCATGGTTATGAGTATATGATTCGGTAACGTAAAGCTTAATTTATGTTCCAGTTTTACAAAAATTGGGGAGATAATGGCTTTATGGCTAGGTTGGCTCGATTGAAGTTGTCCATGAGCGCTACTATCTTGTTAGTAGCCATCGTATTCTCTATCTTCTTGATCATTATCATGTCCATCATTCAAGTCTCTCT
>CAYFTS010000105.1:0-5063 GCA_964346135.1 uncultured Candidatus Bathyarchaeia archaeon
CATAAGTAGAGTTTGCGCATGCATGCATGCTTACCGTAACATGCGTGCAAAGCCGGAATGCAAACAAAAAATGAGTGGGTGATGGTTGGTTTTGTTAGATGTGTCAGCGGCAGCCGCTGCAGGAGCTTTGGTGATGGTTTGCCGTGTGAGCTTCCAGTTCTTCCTTAGTTTTGAATGTTTTACCGCAACATTCGTATTCTTTCTTGGACATCTGCATCACGACACTTGCATCACATAAATCATACTTAAATATCTTACGGGGCGCGCGCGTTTTCGGTTTTCAGAATAGGGAGAGTTGCATGCATGCGAACGAACAAGCTTGATAGCCTGCTTCAACGTTTACGAATGTAAATTTCCAACGAGATCAACTAAAGCCGGGTCAAAATCGTCCAACGCCGGTTCTCTTCCTTGTACATCGCAGACTTCTTGCTGCGAGCTCAACGCAAGATCAAACTTTATATGGTAGTAACGTATAGAAGATTGTTCTATAAAGGAGAAAGGTTCAAGAGAGTCAGTTTGGAAAGGCTTGAAGAGGTCTCTTTTCTCTGTAAAATAGAAAAGAACTCCTTTCTCTTTTCAGCTTCTTCAAGCCCCAAACAACTGAGTCTAAACTCAACGTAAATGCACTTGTTCGAGCTATATGTTTTTCGTGTACAAATACCCGTTAAGGTTCAAAATAACCTATGCGCGCTTGTTCTAGCTGGTCATGTTCAACCAAATTCCAACAAAGCGGTTGTGAAACTGAAAACTTGACTCCGCCCTGTTGTAGAGCCAAAGTTCAAAAAACAGTTGAAAATAGAACCCGTTGTTCTCGGAATCCCAGATTGAGGAAGAACCAACTTGAAAAGTTCTGTGGTTGATGGAAACGCTGTCAAAAATCAACGTGTCGGCTTGAATTGAAATGTTCAGAATCTCAAAGGTTATAGCAGTCTCCCAAACGTCACCGTCGGTGACTATGAACTGAAACTCGTAGACGCTGGGAACTATACTTGGTTCTGAACTGGAGGCGTTTGGTGGGGGCTGAGTTTGATTTCGAAACTTGGCGTGAACCAAATAGTAAGCGGAATAGCCAAGATGATTGCCCACGCCTAGAAAGAGACTGTAAGATTCGCCTGTCTGAACGTTGAAGGGATAGTCCTCCGCCATGTGATTTGGCCCGAGAAGCCAAAGTTCAGAAAATCTTTCGCCACCACTGGGAAAAGAAAGAACTAAGCTCAGAGCTGGAGAGGCCGCCAACAACACAAAAGCCAACGTAACCACCTGAAACAAAACGCGATAATCTTGAAACTTCATGCCTGCCCACCCCTCCGCCTCATCCCTAACAACCGATTATGATAGCGCCTCTTGAAATAGCCATAACCCAACCAACAAACCACAAGAACAAATGAAACGCCTAGAACAGACCCAACAATAAGCCACCACATCCTCTCAACCCGCGCCTGACTAGCTTTGACCCCTAACCTCTCCGCCTCACCCACAACCTCAACTCCAACATCACTTGACAACTCCGCAAAACGAACAGCCTCCTCAAACTTTTTCACTCCGAAAGCAATTCGAGCCTCAGATAGCAACCCGGCCCCATCATTCAACCATGCCAATAAGCCTGAAACCTCCGCTCCCATTTCTTCAGCATCCAAAATGGTCTCATACGCCTGCCCCATCAACTGCTCAGCCTCGGTAATACTGAAAAGAGCCTCTTCCTGACTGATTGCCTCACACACTGAAACCGTTACACTCGAGGATAGAACGAAAAGCAACAGTAATGCAAAGAAAATGTGCCGTCCGCCTGAGAACAAGTTGACAACCACAAATCATTCTGCTTCGATATCAAACGAAAACTTCTTTTTTGCTTTCAATCTCCTTCGTATCATTTCGAACAGAATTATTGTTGAAGCACATATTCTCGAGCATCAGCCTATCCTTGCGAACTCCTCTAATATCTTTGCCAATCTTGGCACATCGATCAAGATAGTCATCAAACATCTGAAGAAACTCCTTTCCTCTCCAAGTAATCACATAGAACGAATCTTCGCTGCATTCAATTAAGCCGCTTTCCAGAAGACTGTTCAAGTACTTTTCCATAATTCGGTAACTTAAATTCGCTTGATACATGATCCGAGTTTTCTTGGTCTTCTCCGAAGCAACGGAAAGCACATCTCTTACAATTTCCAAACTGTCCCGATTCTTTTTGTCTTTGCTTCCAAGAATACGATTTAAAACCCTAGCCAACTAAATCATCACCTTGCGGTAACACCGAATTGACGCAGGGAAAATCTGAAAATCAGTTTAGAAGAAGCTGTGAGCGCATTATTTCTCCATTCGATAATGCAGCCAACCTCTACCGCCCTTCTTGACCTGCAAATTCTTCCTGCGATTTCGACGCGGTACAGGCTTCTTGTATTTTCGGACACGTTTCTGCTTGTTCAGCACGGTGCGAGCGAACTTTCCCCATCCACCTACAGAAGGACGAGGAGGAATAACTCGTTCAACATCTCGGATTTTGTGTAGAAACAGAATTTCCTTCAAGCTCACCGGCTTGAAATCTCTGGTCGCCACTATAACTGTGCCTTGCTCAACGAACAACAACGAATAGTCCCGGTTTGCAATGCCTTCAGCCCTAACCTTGTCATCTATGCGGCTGAGCCAAAGCAGCCTCCACTCTTCCTTAATGTCCTCAACTGGCATCTGATGATGCCTGTATCCATCATCGGCACTCTCAGATCCCTCCGTGCCGTCGGAGTGGGTTGACAAAGCCACTTCGGAAATCCCTTCTCAACTCAAAGTGTAACGCACATAGTATACTGACTTCGTGTTTTATAAAATAATTAGAACAAAAAGTATAGCTCTAAAATATGAATATTTAATTCAATTATTCTATATAAACTGAATCAAGAAACACAGAAGAATGAGTCACAGTAGCCTCTACCACTAGTTCGTACGAACTAAAATATCTTGACTTACTAATACTACGTGGTTGCAGTTGAGTCTAGATCAATTTTTTCAAATCATCAAAGACGGCGCTTGGCACAACATAGAAGAGCTTTCAGACCAGCTTGGAATCAAAATTGGCAAACTCAAAGAACTCTCAAAGTTCCTCTGCGACCACAACCTACTCAGATACGACGATGAAACGCAAAGAATAAAGATCAAACCCATATGGAAGCTTCTTCTCCCAGAACAAGAAGAACCAACTGAACCAAAGACCACCCTGGTGAACTTCATCCTCCCTCCAGAAACCAGTATCGAGGTTCAATCCACCCGCATCAGCAACATCAGCAACATTGAGGTAGAGGTAAGTTTGCGGATGGACAACAAAATCAAGGAGGTGGCCATAAAGGTCTAAGACTCTTCAGTGGAAACCATTTCTTGCGCTTTTCTAAGAACGCCCAACAAAGTCCTACCGCGTTCAGTAGTTGCGTACACCAACCTTCCATCCGAACCGTTCTTTTCCTCAATGAAACCTTTCTTCAGCAAATTATGGAAGTACTTGCTGAACCGCTCAAAATTCAAGTTTGCACTATACATTATCTTCATTTTGTTTGCAGGCGTTGTGGTAGCTTGGAGGATGTCGATCGTAATTTCTGGCCAACTACGCCTGTGCAATCAATCACCACTTAATGGGAGCAGTAAACATGAGATGCAGGAATATATGTCTCTACTATTGCTGACGTTGCAATTTAAACCTTGCGGGTACAAGGATGTGCATAATGCCTGCACCAACTCAGAGAATAGACACATGGATGCCTAAATCTAGTAACCCTAGTCTACAATTGCGCGCGCTAAGACAAACGGTGCCTTCGAAGAAATATGATGTAACCAGCGAGAGGAAGTGTTAAGCCTATCAGAAAATAATCCAATACTATCATGCCTATTCCTAAACCAATGGCCTCGCTTGTTCTGGAACCGAAGAATATGAAGGCGATATCCTTACCCCACGTAGTTATGTCATACCATGTTAACCAACCGACCCACAGCAGAATAATTGATCCTGAGGCTATCAGTGATAGGCTAGCTAGATTTGGTAGAAGTCGGCGAATGCGTGTGTGCGATTCGACGGACTCCGTTGAAGGTTCTGCATTACGGTTTTTTGAAAAGGCTTCTTTCTTGGTTGCTCGATATTCTATTATGTGAAGTGTTATTAGAACGGAGACTGCTATAATCAACACAATGTCGACGACGGTTGGGTTAAACGATAACATGGAGTTCCTTCCAGTATTTTCAAGTTGTTGCTTTCATATAGACTTAATGAATTTGAAATATGGAGTGCAACTACGAAGCGCATATAAGATGCGTACAAGAATTGTGAATAGAAAAGGTGACTTTTAGGTTGGTGGGTGTTAAAGGAAGCAAGGCTCTCAAACTGGCTATCATACCCATTATCATTGCTTACATTACGACAGCACATCCAGCCGTTCTCGATATGTCTATCGATTCAATCACGGTGATGGACATCCCAAAGAAGATATTCCTCGTCAAAGGAACGGTGGAAATACAGCGATATAGCAACATATGGACTGATCCGGAGAACATGATTTGGTTCAACCAATGGTGGCAATCCAATGAGGGCAAACAGAAGTTTTATGAGAATTCACGTGGTTTACTGGAGCTTTTGTCTATTGAATGGCGAATTGTCGAGGAAAGACCAAGCAAAAATAGTGATGTTCTTGGATTCACTGCGATAATCAAGGTAATGCCTCGAGTCGGTTTAGGAAAAACGCCGTTCCCACCGATAACACGATGGAGATAGAAGGTCATTTTTCTGTTCAAGGAACTAAGCTCCGTCGTGTTTGTCAGACGACAAAAAAAGCGTCTTAACTTGGAGCAACTTTTGCAATATGGATTTCAACGTCATAACCTATTTCTTGTTCTTCGCAGGTAAATACAAAATGAGGAAAGAAAGAAATGGTCTATAAATCTGATGTTGAAATCGAGAGGCTTCAAAGAATAAGAATAGAAATGGAAAATAAACTGGCAGCGATTGAAGCGGAACAGAAGACTTTGGAGAAAGCGACGAATATCATCAGAGAGAAGACGGCAATTCGGGAATTGCAGGAACTGGTGAG
>CAYFTS010000106.1:0-5433 GCA_964346135.1 uncultured Candidatus Bathyarchaeia archaeon
GGTTTTGTGTTATGGTTCTGAGATTATGCCGGGAATGCTATGACAGCCAGAGTGCGTTCGTCTGCACTTCCAATATCCACACCACCAGTCTTTCTCCATTGAATTTTGACAGTGATTGCGTGCACCGGATAACCCAAGAATTGCTGCGTCAATCCTTCTGCGATGGGTAGGAAAATCAAGTTTCCGAAAATCCATATGAGTATCGCTGCACCAATAGAAAGGACACATGCATGAAATAAGAAAATTCGTTAGGAGCAGAATAAAAGGGTGATGATTAGTGACATCAAAATACAAAGTTAAACCCATCTCCATTGAGAAGAAGAACGCTTTGATGGAAAAATACGGCGAACGGATTCTCTATGAAGAAAGAGCTGACATATACGGTTGTTGCATCAAACTCTTGACGGACATCAAATACGTGAAGGAACGTTGGGAAGAGAATTTCTACCCCATGTCTGCTCACGTTCGCTCTCACGGAAGACTCGTCGTCACCGAAGAGAACGGTGAAAAGCTAAAGGTTATGTACGATCAACTGTCAAAAACAGCAATTCTAGTAAACGTTGACTATTATGGCTGGGTAAAATCCATCGCACTAAGCGTCGCCAGCGACATACTGGAAGACGAACATGACATTAATTCTGTTCACGGCGCCTGCGTTGACATATCTGGGCAAGGAGTCTGCCTAATTGCGCCCTCTGGAACAGGCAAAACAACACATACATATGGCCTCCTCAGGCTCAAAGGCGTCCGCGTCATATCGGACGACTGGTTTTTCGTCCGCTTAATGGCTGATCAAGACGTGGCATTCGGCTCTGAGAAAAACTTCTATATTCAGGCGGACATAGCGGAAACTTGGGGCGAATACAGCAAACTCGTTGAGAAGGCTGAGTTTGACGCTAAGGGTAGGGCTGTTGTAAACGTCAGGTGGATCGTCGGAAAGGGGAAGATTTTACCGCTTACCACATTGAGAACAGCTATTTTGCTGAATCGCGACCCAGAAGACGAAACAATTGTCAAAAAAATAACGCCTAATGAAGCGATTCAATACATGAAGAAAGTGGACTTCTGTAATCCTCATCTGCTAGTAAAAGACAAACGGAAAAACGATCTGCGAGAGCGATTCTTCAGGGAGTTTTTCAGCCGTCTCGAAACCTACCTAATCAACATAACATTACCACCCCTCGAGACCCATCGAGTGATAAAGGAAGAGGTTTTGAGGTTATAGCAACAGAAAAGAGGTGCCATCAAATATGCGGAGAATTGGCGTTGTAACCGCTGGTGGAGACGCTCCTGGAATGAATGCTGCCATCCGCTCTATAGTTCGCGTAGCCGTGTTCCACGGGCTAGAGGTCATAGGAATCGAAAGAGGGTATGCAGGACTTATTGAAGGACAGGTTCGCCCCTTAGGACCCCGCTCTGTAAGCGGAATAATTAATCGTGGCGGAACCATACTCAAAACTGCTCGGTGTGAAGAGATTAAGACTGGTCAAGGCATCCAGAAGGCGACAAACACCTTAAAGACTAAGGGGATTGAAGGGTTGATAGTAATCGGGGGAGATGGCGCCTTCAAGGGGGCGAGTGAATTACACGAAGCCAGCGGATTACCCATGGTAGGGGTTCCAGCCACCATTGACAATGATGTAGCTGGCACGGATACGACAGTTGGCTTTGACACGGCCGTCAACACCGCCTTATTCACCATTGACAGAATCCGAGATACGGCTACATCTCACGAAAGGGTATTTGTGGTGGAAGTGATGGGGCGAAAACGGGGATTCCTCGCCCTAGAGGTGGGTCTCGCCGAAGGAGCGGAATTCATTCTTATCCCAGAAATCGAGTATGATCTGCAGGATATATGTGAAAAGCTTGAGCAAGGGCGAAGAAAAGGCAAAACATCCGAGATCATAGTCATGGCTGAAGGAGCGGGAAATTCTGCTGCCATTGTAGAACAGATCAAGAAGGAAACTGGATACGACGTGCGTTTGACTACCTTGGGACACGCCCAAAGAGGAGGGCCTCCAACGGCTCAAAGCAGAATTCTAGGCAACCAATTCGGAGCTTACGCTGTAAAGCTACTTCGGAAAGGAGCAAAAAAGAAGATGGTAGGGATTAAAGGCCGGGAAATCGTTTCAGTTGACTTGGACTACGCTTGGAAGGAAAGAAAAGAATTAGACATGAACTTATACCGTTTGGCTGAGATTCTGTCCACATAATGGTGATTGATATATTATAAACCAAACACGGAAGGAGAAGAATCTGGATGGATGAGTTACGTGCGATCGGAAAAGGACAGAAAATTGCCTATTTCTCGATGGAGATAGGCCTGATGAATGAGATCCACACCTATTCTGGAGGTTTAGGAGTTTTAGCTGGCGACACAATAAGGTCAAGCGCAGATCTAAAACTGCCATTGGTGGCTGTTACATTAGTTAGTAAAAAAGGATACTTTAGACAGGAAATAACTGATGATGGAAGGCAGATTGAGCACCCTCAAGAGTGGGATCCCTCGAAATACATGAAACTGCTACCTGTAGAAGTGACAGTGCAGATTCAGAATAGGGACGTGAAGATTAAAGCTTGGCTTTACAAGGTGCAGAGTCTAACAGGAAGAATTGTCCCCATTCTTTTTCTCGACACCGATGTGGAAGGAAACACCCCAGAAGATAAAGAGATAACCTTTTTTCTGTACGGAGGAGATGAAAGATACAGACTAAAACAAGAGATCGTTCTCGGAATCGGAGGCGTAAGAATACTTGAGGCTTTGGGCCTCAAAGTCAGAAAATATCACATGAACGAAGGACATTCCAGCCTTCTTGCTTTAGAGCTTTTGCATAGACACGCGATGCATATAGAAAATGTACGCGAATTGTGCATCTTCACCACCCACACTCCTGTGGAAGCAGGCCACGACAAATTTCCCTACGATATTGTTAAGGAAATTCTTGGGGAAAAAGCTGACTTGGAAGTCTTGAGGAAATTCGGTGGGCACGATAGATTAAACATGACTCTCTTTGCCTTAAACCTAAGTAACTACATTAACGGCGTAGCAAAAAAGCACCGAGAAGTATCTAGAGAAATGTTTCCAGGTTACGAGATCCATGCAATAACAAACGGCATCCATTCCTATACGTGGACATGCGAAAGCTTTAGGAAAATTTACGATAAGTACCTGCCCGGATGGGCGAATGAACCGGATTTACTTGTAAGAGTGGACGGAATCCCGGATGAAGACGTTTGGCAAGCCCATGTGGAAGCAAAAAGGGTGTTAATTGACTACGTTAACAAGACGACGAGTATCAACATGGATTACGACGCATTGACCCTAGGATTTGCCCGAAGAGCAACCGCATACAAAAGGGCTGATTTGTTGTTCTCAGACCTAGAGAAGCTAAAAAAGGTAAATAGAAAGGGTGAGATCCAAGTCATCTTTGCGGGAAAAGCCCACCCTAAAGATGAACCAGGCAAGAAAATGATTGAACAAATCTTTCGCCACATCGAGAAACTAAAAGACGAGATCAAAATTATGTATTTAGAAAATTACGACCTGAATCTCGCAGCCAAACTAGTTTCAGGAGTTGATGTCTGGCTAAACACACCTTTGCGGCCCCTAGAAGCCTCAGGCACAAGCGGAATGAAGGCAGCCCACAACGGAGTGATAAACCTCAGCGTCTTAGACGGCTGGTGGATCGAAGGCTGGATCGAGGGCGTCACAGGCTGGGCCATAGGACCACACCCCGACGAGTACGTGTCAACGGAGGAGAGCCGCATCAGAGAAGTAGATGATTTGTACAATAAGCTAGAATACACAATCATTCCGATGTTCTATCAGAGAAGAGACGAGTGGATAAGGATGATGGAGAACTCGATCGGAAAAATTGCCTACTACTTTAACAGCCACAGAATGATGCACAGATATGTAACCGAGGCCTACCTGTAAGTCTCGCGTTCTTTCTCTGACGGGAAGAAGTCTCCATGTGATTTATAAATTTGCCCGAGAATTTAAACCTAAGTTTAAACTTAACCCCCACACTTTTCAACATATTCTTGGCACTACAAAGTTTTGGAAAAATGTTGGCAACTTGCTAACTTTCACTTAAAAGACTGCTTGAAATAGAATATATAACATTATCAAAATTATGCCACCTACTTGCGAGACACCGCCTTTTGTCAAATAGCGCCACAGTATAAGGTTAGTAACCAACACAAAAAGAAGAATCTCTGTGAAGGCGGCGATGTCAACTGCAAAAGGAGACAAGAGAAAAACAAAACCAAGCACCAAGGTTATGGTTGTTAAATTAGCTCCAATAGCGTCTCCCAACGCGAGATGCACCCGTCCTCGCTTGACTGCTGCCAGACCAAACGCAAATTCAGGTAGTGATGTGCCTATTGCCACAATTCTTGCCCCTATCAAGATAGAAGGAACCCCAAGAGAGTATGCAATGTCAGCCGCCGAAGAAACAGCAAAACGAGAGGTTAGGATAACAATGGCTGCACCTGCAACAATCCAAAAGAAAATTCTCTTCTGACCTTTTCTTTGATCCTGTTTTCCTACAGAATCCTCAGAGGCCGAATTCCTCTTTTTTACCATTCTGTACATGCTGAAAGCAAAAATTCCCAGAAGTACTACGCCTATAAGTGGACTATCAATAAGTGGGCTAGGAGCCATGATTCGCGATATGACAAGAAGAAGAGGAATAATCGAGGCTAGAAACAGTATATCGACTACTTCCACTAAGAGGTCTGTACGACATGCCTCAAGCGTACCTAGCACCGCTAAGAAACCTATTACAATACCGATGTTAAAGAGGTGTGAACCAAGTATGTCTCCGATGGAGACTCCAGGCACGCCCTCATAGATCGCGAAGCCCGCTACCGTTATTTCAGGTAAAGAGGTCATCACCGAGAGGATTACGAAACCCGCAGAAGCTTCACTTAAGTCAGTAAGCTCAATTAGTTCTTCTATATATTTTACAGTGAAATGGCTAGCCCAAGCCAAAACAACCAATGATACGGCAAGAACCAATAGCTGAACTATGAAATCTGTCATATCGCGTCATCTAAAAAGTAGCGATCTAAATATGCTTTATGCAAGTTTTGCGTTTATCGCACTAACAATTTTTTCAGCTTTTACAAATTGTAACCCTTAGCAGGTTCTAGTCGTCGAGAAATAGATTTAGACCTTGTTTAAATCCTCGATGCGTGTGAATAATTATCAAATCTCAACGGCAAATTTCTTGAAAAGTTTGATTGCGTAGTTGACTATCTTCTTGGCATGCATGCATTCGCAGGGTCGGGAAGAGGACTCTGGGGCAAGATTACTCATATGGCTTGAGAACAAAGCCAGTGCACAGGCTCATCAAACACGGCATTTACAAACATGTCAGACATCCAATTTCTCTCGCGGCAATCATGTACAGCCTAGGTATCCCCTTG
>CAYFTS010000107.1:0-12362 GCA_964346135.1 uncultured Candidatus Bathyarchaeia archaeon
GCACCTACCCTCGCGCTGTCATTACTAGCTTTCAAATAGATGCTCCACGCAGCCCTCTGAACAGAGCCTAATTTCTGCTCTATCACATCAGTGAACTCTGCATACTTCTCCAAGCTCAAAAACACAGGAACCCACTTTTCTCGCCGCTCCCAATCACTCCACAAAGCACGCTCCGAAACCCCATACTTCTCAGCCAACTGATCAACAACGGCGGAAGGATGAAGCCCCGTACTAACCGCATCCAACATCTCAGCTCTTCTCTTCAGGATTTTAAGGTTCAAGGTGCCCCACTATTTTACTCAAATTTGACTAGTTCTAGTCCAATCCCTCTTGTTCTCCTACACCTTGGAGAAGCTAAAACACCACGCGTATGAGACTCAGCTCATAAGCTACTCTCCGAGACACCTCGACGAAAAAGGACCCCAAGAAGTAATCCATGTTTTCGGCTAATAAAACTTTTTGGGTGATAATTGAAGGAATCTTTTTATTTGGACCGTGAAAAAAGTGCTGGTTGTTGGGGATATCCCCCTCCCCCAGCGTAGCATGGGTTCAAATCCCCGCAACCCCACCTTTTGATAGTTTTCCGTCCCGGAGAAAAGAGAGTCTGTCCGCGTGTTTCGCTACTTCCAAGTTATGCGTAGCTATGATGAAGGTCTGTTGCTGCTCAATTTTCATTTTCCTGATCAATTTAATAATATTTTGTGTGTTCTCTTGATCTAGGTTGCCCGTAGGTTCGTCCATAAGAACGATGGCCGGATCATTTGCAAGGGCTCTTGCTATGGCGACTCTTTGTTGTTCGCCTCCACTAAGTTCAATGGGCTTATGTTGTAATCTGTGATTCAATCCAACAGTTTTCAAAAGGATCCTCGCTTTTTCCATGCGCAGTTTCTTTGGGATTCTAGCAAATATCATTGGTAGTTCAACATTTCTCAAGGCGGACATTCCTGGTATCAAGTTATAGAATTGAAAGATGAAACCTATTCTTCGGCACCGTATGTCAGCTAGGTTTTTCTCTTTCATTTTTGTAATATTTACTTTTTCAATCCAAACTTCACCTGAGGTTGGTGTATCAAGTCCTCCGAGCAGATTCAGCAAGGTGGTCTTTCCTGAACCAGAGGGTCCTTGAACTGCTATGAAATCTCCTTTTTCTACTCTAAAATTTACGTTTTGAAGAGCGGAAACATTAATTTTGCCAATTCTATAGGTTTTTGACAAGTTGTCAGCTCTAAGGATGAGGATTTTAGCCAAATTTTAGCACCTCACGGGGACGAACTCGAACTGCTCTCCATAGAGGATAAATGGCCGCAAGAATCGAAATTGCAACGGATAAGATTAATCCATAAAGAAAGATTTCAGGAAAAATAAATGTGTGCATTGCCGTTGTAGAGGTTATTGGTATCAATAAGCCTTGGAGAAGGAGCACATAAGCGATCAGACAACCTAAAAAGCCCCCAAACGCACCCAGCACTGCAGATTCATACATTATCATTTTTGTTACGTCTCTACCTTTCGCGCCTAACGCTTTCAATATTCCAATTTCGCGGGTTCGCTCCAAGATGCCTGTAAGTATAACGTTGGTAATGCCTAGAAAGCATGCAACGCCGGCAATCGTAAAAAGTACGTAGGACACCCATGTTATGGAGTTCATTATAGGAGCAAGTCTGGCAGTGGCTTCTTGGCTTTTGAAAACATTGACGTCTGGAATTTCTTTTCGAATCTCATCTATCACGGAGTGGATCTTGCTGGGATCTGTAACCATAACCATGATGATAGAGATGCGTCCCTCTAAGCCGAAAATCCTTTGTGCAATAACGAATGGAACGATTATCACATTGTCTATCCATGTTTCGGTTTTGCAAATACCAACTACTGGCAGTGTTTGTCCGTTAATTGTTACGTTGTCGCCAACATGTTTTTTCAGGAAATCTGCGAAAAGATATCCAATGACTGCTTTGCTTTCGTTGTTGTTGATCATTACTCCTTCTGCCATTGTGTATGTGTGGAGAAGGGGGATGTCAGATGGATTTAATCCTATGGTTAGTCTAAAATCTTGTGAATCAACGGTGGAGATGCCTGTAATTTGGGGTGAGACGTTCTTAACGTATGTTATCTTTTCTATTGTGTTCGCGTAGTTTTCTGGAATGCTACTTAGATAGGGGAGGAGGGCATGCTTGTCCCAGATCATTATTTCTCCTCCAAGGTCTGATAAACTGCTGGATATACTGGTTTGCATTGTGAGCGTTACAGATGAGACCAGTATGAAGATGAGAACAAAAATAGCTAGGCCAGTCACTGTTAAAGCATTTCGTAAGGCTCGGCGTGAAATGTTCTGTAACGCCATGTTTATAATTTCCAACAAAGGTTGTTCCACATCTCATATAATCAAGGATGACTACAATACGTAAAACTTTTCCCTTCGCTCAGTTTTTTGTTTACTTTATGATTGTGTTCAGGTTTGATACTTCAATTTATGCTTTGTTTTTCGAGTGAATCATTAAAGTATAGTACTGGAGAAAGGTTGCATAAGACATATCTGCTGGTTGCGTACATATTATTAAACGTTAGTTGCTCATCAAGAAGGAGAACTGGAGTGAAAAATCACAGGCATCAGATTGTAATAGTGCTATTGATATCCCTTCTTATGATAGCGACTGTGCCAATTATCGGAACACAAAGCAACTTGGCATTGGCTAGTTTCACTGGGGCTAGTCTCACAAGCGTCATCTCTGATAAAGGAACAGACTCTGATGGCGATAGCTTGTTTAATTACTTGGAAGTTGGCGTAGAAGTCAACGTTACCGAAGGTGGCTTCTACAGAGTCTCGGTGTCTGGTCTTGAAGATGTTAATTTCTCCTACATAAGCGTCTACGACTCCCAGTACGTATACCTCATCGAGGGTGTACAAACAGTTAATCTCACCTTAAATAGTCTCCCAATCTATGTATCAGGTCTTAACCCTGCATTTGTCTCTTACATATATCTTGAAGACGAAGACTACCAAAATATCGGCAACTTAAGCCGAGTCGCTCTCTCCCAGGAATACTCGTACGACAAGTTTGATCCACCTAAAGCTGTTCTAACTGGAACAATCTATGACCGCGGTGTGGATACTGACGGCGATAGCACCTTTAACTATTTAGAAGTAGGCGTCGAAATTAACGTCACAGAAGCTGGAACCTATGGTGTGAGCGTCAATGAGCTTCGAGACACAGAGTGGAACTGGATAAGTGTTTACGGTTATGCGAATGAATACCTTGAAGTTGGCATCCAGCTGCTTAATGTCTCCTTAGACGGTCCAAGCATATACACTACGCGCATGAACCCAAGATACATTAACTACATATCTCTATCTGCTGACTACTCCAGCTATCTATACGATGTTCCCTTGTCTAGGGAATATTCATACAGTGAGTTTGACTTTCCAGCGATTCTGACCGGTGTCATCTCTGATCAGGGGGTAGACACTGACGGTGACGGTGACTTCGACTACTTGGAAATAGGCGTTCAAGTCAACGTGTCAGACTCAGGCACCTATGTGCTCTATGTGTCATCGCTTTTGGACGCTGAGCAATACTATATTTGGGTTCAGGACTCTAAAACAGCAAATCTCAGCGCAGGCATTCAAACCGTCAATCTTTACTTATATGGTCCACAGATCTATGTCACACGCCGCAATCCGACAATGGTTAATTACATATCCCTGAGTGAAAAACAGGACACGTACTACTACCAGTACTATGACAGCCTAAGGGGCGTTCCATTATCCAGAGAATACTCCTACACTGAGTTTGACGCACCATTCCTAGACACAGAAACAAAGTTCGTCATATATCCGGACGGCAGAGTAGCTGTGCAGGGCGCCCTAAACTACACCAACATGGTGCCACAATACCGAGGACCTACGGCACAAGGATCCTTCAACTTGACATCAACTCAAGCCTTAGCAGACCTCACGGTCAACTTACCTCCTGAAATAGCGAACGAGTTCCCATACAACTCGACAACCGTCGACCTGCTTGAAAAATATTCAAACGGTCTTCTGAATTTCGGAATAAACTCGACAACGGTCTTGCCTCCAGTTCTCGCGTCACAATACCCATTCAACTCCACGGACGGCACTCTGAAGGCAACATACTCTGAAGGAATTCTCAACATTGAAGTCGAGGGCAACACAACGCTGCCAGAGCTTGCTTCCCACCAGTTTCCTTTCAACACCACAGACCTCACTATGGTTGGAACATACTCACCAAGCACATTGCATGGCACAATCACGTTCAGCATACTAGATGAGTTTACATTTGACGATGTAAACGTGGACTTCACAGGAAACAAAACCGACTTCACCCTCAGCGGTACCGTTCACATTGTTTTCAATGTACCGTTAGGCGACTTTATCATACGCAATGAAACCGAACTAATCCAACTAATTGACCAGCTCAAAAGCGAGCTCCTAGGTGAAGAAGGAATAGTTTGGAACATGACCGACGGACTATTAAACGTTACAACCCTCGACATTGACTACGTTCTCAATAGCATAGGCGCCAGCGTCACGTTCAACATGAACGTTCACGGAGATTTCCTTCAAGCGTTGGCATACATAATGTCGGGCGGAAGAAACGAAATGCTTCTGTATCCAGCGTTGAATGAAGCCTACCAATCCGTGCAAAGCGGCTCATTTGACATTCGATACTCATACACTACGCTGGAAGCCTCAATGAAATTAACATTCTCTTACGACCTGAAACGCCTCATAGACTACATTCTGACGCCTCCAACAGGAACTACACCTTACGTAATGGCCTCCTACCGTATGTCGCCTACAATCTATACTGGCGACGTAGTGTTCGTTGAAGCAGTTTCCAACGCTGGTGACATAAGCGCTGACCCTGACACTGGAGACATAATCGCGTTTAAGAATCCAAGCGATCCAAGATACATAATAATTCATAGAGCCATAAACAAGACCTATGCTAATGGCACTTGGTATTTCCAGACAAAGGGAGATGCCTACTCTTCGCCAGACTATTGGAGTGGAAATAACACATATAATGGAATGGTATCTGAGCAATCTCTAATTGGTAACGTTAGCTCTAGAATCCCGCTTCTCGGCTATCTCCTCCCATATTCACTTATGTATTCTCCGTACTACTACCCATATTATCCATACTATCCCTACCCGCAAGAGGGTGTAGCCCCAAACCTATCAATAATTAAGGCAATGTTCAACTCAGTTCAAGATATATCCGTTGAAATGTCCTACTCGAGCACCCAAAAACAATTCGGCTTCAAACTAGCTTTCGTCGAAGAGTTGAAAGAACTGAGAGATACAATTGTCCCGCTATTGCCGAAAGCATTACCAAACACGATACCTGCCGAATTTAGGTTATTTATCGAGTCTCTCCTAAACACAACTCACGCCGAAATAAGTTCCTCTCAAGTCTCACTGTCATATGACAATGGCATAGCAGACTATGAAGCCACAGTTAACATCGAAGGAGACCTCAACGCCGAAATCCGCTACGTGAAAGACCTTTGCTTTCAAATCATGGGAGCGCAATACAGTTACTATAATGATACGATACCTTGGCAATTGGATTTCATCAACGACACTCAAGTAGAACTCAGCAACTTCAAGGTCAGTGCGCAACTAGACGAAACTTCATTTGACGGCAGAATTGAAGGGTTGACGCTGATTCCTCCGATAGATGCCGTTAACGCCACACACTTCGTGCTTAAGCGATTCTTCAACCTCACCGCTCCACAATACTCTTGGCAACAAGAATTTCCAGGACAGAATCAAAAACTAAAAATAACAATTGAAGGAAGCAACAACGCTACGCATACGGTCACACTTTTCAACCCCCAAAGTGTTCCAGAACCAGACTTAATTGGGCCCTACGGAAAATCCATGGTATGGTTTAACCAAACTCTCAGTAGCCTCAAAGACTTAGTTTTCAAAATAGAAACACGCCCTACAGGAGTTTTAACGATCACGACAACTCCAGTTTCGGGTGAAGTCTTTGTTAACGGCACGTCATGGGGTGTGGCTCCTATAAACAACAGAACTGTTGCGGTTGGAACCTACAACGTGAGCTTTGCCGCGGTCGCTGGCTACTACACTCCCAGTTGGCGTTTGGTCACAGTTTCTGAAAATGTTGAGACAACGGCCACCGGCGCTTATACACCAATTACTGGAACTCTTACAGTCGATACCTCCCCGGTAGCTGGCGAAGTCTTTGTTAACGGCACGTCATGGGGTGTGGCTCCTCAGAGTAGAGTTGTTCAGGTTGGAGTTTACGTCGTCACGTTTGGCGACGTAGAGGGCTATTACACCCCAGCCGATCAGGTTGCCAACGTCTATGAAAATTTTGAAACCAACATCGAAGGGGTGTATACCCGCGTGCCTATTCCAGCTCAATTATGGTTCTTAGCTATAGTGGGAATAGCTATTGCCGTCATAGCAATCATCGCAGCCATAATAGTGTTAAGAAAGAGAAAAACACTTCATCCCACACCAGAATCGGCGCAAACTAAATAGTAGAACGTAGAAGTTGAGACTACATTGAATTTATACAATGTTGCAGTTGTAGGCACACTTTTTGTTCTTTATGCTTGGGCCCTCTACAATATACCTATTCTTGTGGCAGGCGCAAAAAGTCTGCGAGTTTGTAGTCGAAAAAACAAGGGAAGACCGGTACCAAATGAAAAGTTGCCCCTAGCGTCAATTATTGTCCCAGTGAAGAATGAGGTACGGGTGATTGGCAGGCTCTTGGAGACGTTATCAAAATTGAACTATCCATCTGAGAATATGGAGATTATCATAGTGGATGGGGCATCTGCGGACGGGACATTGGGAATATGTGCAAAATACGTTGGACAACATCCCACCCAAGTAAGACTCCTTCATCAATCCGTATCAAATGGAAAGTCTTGTGCCTTAAACTACGCACTCAAACACGTGAAAGGCGATATTGTGGGAGTGTTTGATGCCGATAATGTCCTTGAGCCTGACATTTTGATGAGGGTAGTAAGATATTTTCAGTGTTCTTCAATCGCAGCGGTACAAGGTAGAATCTGCTCCATAAATGCGGATCAGAATATGCTAACAAAGTTTGTGTCCTATGAGGAAGCGGTAGCGTTTGAAACCTATGTGCAAGGAAGAGATGCTCTGAATCTATTTGTTCCCCTAACAGGTTGTGGCTATTTCATTAGAAGACATGTACTTCAGGAGATTGGTGGATGGGATGAAAAATCTTTGACTGAAGATATCGAAATCTCAGTTAGATTAACTTTAAAAGGATATAAAATTAAATATGCCTCCGACGTCGCGTGTTGGCAAGAAAACTCAGCAGGCATCATCCAGTTAGTTAACCAAAGAATAAGATGGTTCAGAGGCGGCATGGAAGTAGCGCTCAGATATGGAAAACTTGTCACAAAACCTAATAGAAAAAACGCCGATATTGAGCTCACTCTAGTAGGATCATACATATTTCCTCTCTGCCTTTTTAGTCTCATGATTGTTCTATACGGTTTTCTAGTGCCCGTTCAACCAGATCCTATTTCTCAGATCATAGCTAATGTTGCATCACTATTCACCGTAACCCTCTTGTTGACTACTGGAATGGTTCTAGTTTACGTAACAAATCTTCAGAAGAGAACGAATCTTCTGTGGCTGCCATTCATTTATCTTTACTGGATCGTGGAAACTTTCATAGCAACATTTGCTTTAACCCAAATTATCTTGAAAAGGCCGAGAAGATGGGAAAAAACGATCAAAACTGGAGTAATTGCAAGTGTTTATATTCGAACACTAGAAAATACCCTATGAGGTTAATTCATTACAATTTAAGAAGATATAGTAGAATAATCAAATGTACTGGCACTTCGGGAATTTCGGTTTTTTAATGGTTTAACTTGATCAATGTCATATAGAAAAAAAAGGGAGTTTGCGGGGGGCATCTCCACGAGCCGAGAGTTCTGAATTACTAATCTACAAATTTACAGAACTTTATGTGTTTGTGGCTACTTGCGTTTGCGAAAGTAGATCAAACCGTCTTTCTCGGTCACATATTCAAAGCCAAATTCAATGAGTCTCTCAATTTCTTCTGGTGTCTTAACTACCATGTTAGTCTTATCGGACGCTGAGTGGGTGCTCTGGGCTTGTTTGCTAAAAATTACCACAGAACTTTTACGCGAGACGCGATAACTGTATGCACTTAGTGGTGAAAATGACTGAGTCGTCTTCTAGCAAAAAGAGAGCGCGGCACACCATAATTTTGGAGATTTTGAAAGTAGCTGAGGATGGCGTGAAGAAAACGCACATAATGTATAAGGTGGGCCTGAGTTTCGATCAGCTCAAGCGGTATTTAACTGCTCTGAAGAAGGCAGGCTTCATAACCCACCAATCTCGAACGTGGAAGACAACTGAGAAGGGCGTTCACGTCATAGAGGCTTGCGAGATATGTCAACGTCTCTTAAAGGAGACCACTTAGACGGAAAGACCACTACGGATGCACACGTATTTTCGGTTGTTTGCCATAAGCCTAACCACACAAGTTTTGCGCGGTCAAGGTGAACATTAGATGTGTGGTTTCATAAGACTCTACTATGTCTAACTAAATAGAGAGATGAAAGCCAGAGTGCCTAGGACCATCATTACGCTATTTGCACCTGTATCATTCGCCTTGAACAATGCTGGTCTGATTTCAAGATTTCGAAACAACCAGAGAGGATTGAATACCACACAGGTAAGTACGTCGCCAAGCAGATGACAAATAGTTCCGAGGAAGGCACCTATGAAGCCTACAAGCCACCTTCCAGCGTAATTGAAAATGAATCTGAATGCTGCGCCAACCATGATTGCGAACAGAATGTTATGAATGATGTTCGGTGTGCTATTTCTAGTTGCAGGTCAATGTCTAGAAATGAGGAAAATCCAACGACAAGGATCAGAGCTACAAAGAAATTGGTATCTTTCAAGTTCAAGAGAAAGAAGATTGGTGATAAGATTAGAAGCGTTGTTCCAACATGTCCCTTATGTTACGAAGTGCTCACTTATGTGAGTGTTTGGTATTAGATTAATGATCCTCTTATGCGTGCAATCATTCATGTTAAATTATCATTGGTTGAATTTTTCCTTTTGTCATCTTTCGTTTGAGCCATGTCTCAATGAACTCTTCTATTGCACGTTTGTAATGACAGTCTTTCCACGCCTTCTCAAGAATCTCACATTCATTTGTTGCACCTATCACGCCGAAGTAGAACACCGCCTCTGTGTAAAGGCTTTTTTTCTCCAAGTCTGTCAGAGAAACTTGAAGGTGTAGACTGGACAAAACGTCGTTCAGGATTTGATTAAAGATAAGTCTGCTCACACTTATCTCCCGATAAATCCTCTGATTCCATTTTCTATTATGACTTTCTGTCTTTTCTGTTTTGCGGCACTATCTTTAGGATAGAGCAGGTGAAAAAAGGGTTGGTTAGGTAATATGCCATTCAACGCAGAAAACACAAGTTAGCGTGTTACAAAAATGTCGAGAAGTTCAGAAATGAATTTTCCGACGTTCAAATAAGAATTACCAGAAAAAGGGGATTTGCGGGACACATCTCCAAGAGCCTAGAGTTCTGAAGTACTAATTCACTTTTCTCTAGTTTTCAGCGACTGCACTTTCTTCTTTTCAGCCAGTATCTTAAATTCCTCCCAACTCAGCTTCTTTCCCTGTTTCAGCTTCTCAGATGCTTTTTCCATCAAATCTTTGCGGAGCTCGCGTTGACGTTTAGCCTGTTTTTTCTCTTCTGCATTCCGAAGCTCTTGACTTAGAGACTTGAATTGACGCAACAATTCCATTTGTTCTTGGCGATTAGTTTGGGCTTGCTGCTTGATTTCAACGTATTTTTGATGTGCCGTATCTGCCTTAACTCGGAGGGCATCAATTTTATCTAAGAGGTTGGTCATTTTTTCATGGAAACTTTGACTTTGCTCAGCTAGTTCGGAGAGCTTTTCATGATGAAGATTAGCTTTGGTTTCCAGTGCTTTTTTTTCTGTTTGCAGCTCAAAGAGGGTAGCGTTTAAGTTTTGTATCTGTGTGTGTATTGATAGCTGAGTTTCAAGAACTCTCACTTGGTCAATTAACATTTTCTCCTCATGAACTGGAAGCGAAGTAGTTTGAATCTTCCACTCTAATTTTTCAATTTCACTTTCTACATCACGCATGTTTCGAGGAGGCTTCTTTTTTGCGAGACGCTTCAGTTTTTCTTCAAGCTTTAAAGCTTGAGTATGTTTATCTTTACGCTCAGTCCTCGTTTGTTCACGTAAGTTTTTGAGTTCTTTAACTCTGTCATTTAATGCGTCACGTTTTTCCTTGAGATCAGCAGCTTCTGTTCGCAGAGCTTTGACTTGTTCATGCAGAGAATTTCTTTTTTCAGCCCATCCTCGGGCTTCAAGGTTCAGTTTGTCACGTTTTTCTTTTAGGGAAGCAAGCATACGGTTTAGTTCTTCAATTCTCCGTTTAAGAGATTCAGACAATTTCTCCTTCCTCTGCACTTGATTTAGTTGGAGGTTTCAGTCCAGTATTATTCTTGCGTCTACTGTTTTTGCTCCTTTCTCGTAGACTAAAATGGGATTTAGGTCAAGCTCTTTGATTTCTGGGTGATCCATCACCAGTTTTGAGGTGTTTAGCAAAATCTCTGTGATGGCGTTGGTGTCTACAGGAGGTTGACCGCGATAGCCTTTGAGAATCGGATATGCCTTCACTTCAGTGATCATTTCTTGTGCCTCTGATCTGGTTATCGGAGCGATTCTGAAGGCTACGTCTTTTAGAACTTCTATGAAGATGCCGCCGAGTCCAAACATTAAGGCTGGTCCGAACTGTGGGTCTTTGGTCGCTCCAACTATGACTTCGGTTGAGGGAGGTGCCATTTCCTGCACCAAAACGCCTACAATTTTGGCGTCTGGTTTGTATTTCTTAACGTTGACAAGTATTCTATTGTAAGCGTTTCTGATTTCTTCAGAACTCTTGAGGTTGAGAATCACTCCGCCCACATCAAACTTGTGGATAACGTCGGGGGAAACTATCTTGAGAACCACTGGATAACCCGTTTCTTCAGTAAACTGTGTTGCTTCTTCAATGTTTTTTGTTACCTTAAACTTTGTCACTGGTATTCCATATTCAGAGCATATTGTTTTAGCTTCAGGCTCTAGCAGATAGTCTCTTTTCTCTTTACGGGCTTTCTCAAATATTTGAAAAGTTTTTCCCATTTTTAGCCCTCTAAAAGAATTACTAGTCTTTCAATTATTAACAAACGTAAGTGCGTCTTCCTTTCTAACTTTTTTGCTTTCCAAATCTTTCTCAATGTTCTTCATTGCAAGCGCGCAATTTCAATGAATAATTCTTCGTTCCACAATAGTTTATCCGAATCATTCGGTTTATAGTAGTAACTTTTGCTTTTTGAAATTGTTGAGTGAACAGGCTGCGCTTAACAAAAAATAATTGGTGTTTCTGAAAAAGAGCTCGGTTGGTCTTACGTGGGTGGTGGAGGCGGCCACGTCACGTAACTTTCATAAGCGAATGCTATAGTATCTCCTCGGTGGAGTATGTATTTTGAAACTGAATATTCTGGAAGTTCCCACTTTGAATTTTCGGGAGCCCAGCCCCAATAAACCCATCCGTGCGTGGAATTACTGACCCTACCGTTTATCGAAGTGACCAATATTCCCAGATCCTCTCCATAATCTGTATATTCTATATCAGCTATCGCAAGTATCGCCTTGAACGCCGTTGAGCCAACAGGAAGAGCTGTGTTGTTGTGCCAGAGCTTTGTCCCGTTGCCGTAACTTGTAAGGATGTTGACCAATAAGATTGATTCCATTTCGCTGGCGAGGTTTTCATATTCATTTTGATAGGTAGTGTATTGAGCGAGGTAGTAACCAGCAACAGCAGTGCCAGAAATCGCCCAAACCAGCAGACCCAAAGCTACGTAAGTAAAGGTTCTTTTTTCCAAGTTTTTTCACCTCCCAGAAGCTTCTGCAAAGCATTTGTGAGTGGAAAGAAGGCTACCCCAAAAACGGCAGTGTTCGAAACAACATGTATCACCGAGAAAAGAGCTCCAGAAATAATTGCAGTGATGAAAGCAGGTAGGATAGGAATTCCAAGCAACATGTACGATACAGCAACTCCGAAATTGGTGATTATATCATAAACTAGTGTAAGAAATGCTCCTAAAACGGCAGTTTCGAAGTATGACCCTGTATCATAAAATCCGCCTCTTGTCCGTCTATACAATCCACCTCCAATCCCAACGATCACCATTCCAATTATTTGAAAAGGTAACATTAGCCCAGCAAATCCCCAAGGTGAAAAAAACCC
>CAYFTS010000108.1:0-4575 GCA_964346135.1 uncultured Candidatus Bathyarchaeia archaeon
AGTTGTTCGGCTGGTTAACTCTTCTTACACTTCCTACTCCATATATAACGAGAGCAAAGTTTACGTATGTTGGTATCTGAACGTTCACGTGATAGACTTAGAGGGCACGGACGTTCCATCCGCCAACGTAACTGCCACATACCCAGATGCAACAGTAGCCGAGTCAAAGCTAACAGACGCAAACGGCTGGACAAGATTGACGCTGATGGAAAAGATGATGAATTCCTCATATAGCTACCCTATTGGAAACTACACGGTAACCGCAAGATATGAACACGAAGGTGAAACACACGAAGGACAACAATCCGTAAACATGACTGACAACAAAGAAATCACCATCCAACTTCCGTTCATCATACCAGAGTTTCCCACCGAAGAGGTTCCTTTCTGGATGCATTGGTGGTTCTGGGCAATAATAGCAGTAGTGGTTATAGGTGTTGCTTCAACATTGTTTCTCTGGAGATGGGAAGTGGCAAAAGCTCAACGAGACCTCGATAAGGAAACAAAAGATTAACTCGAACAAAAAAATCAATGTTTCTTCCACAAGTTATGAAAACAGATAGCACACATCACATGAAATAGATGATTGAATGCTGGAAGATGTGAAGACAAATGTGAAGATAAAGCTTGCAGCCTTATGGATAGCTCTGATGTTTTTCTATACATATGGAGATATTCTGGGATTTTACAATCCAGGGAATATATCGGAGCTAATCGCTGGAGAAATTGGCGGCATACCTGTGACTCAAGAGTTGTTGTTAGGATTCGCAATATTAATGGGGATTCCGATTTTCATGATTTTCCTGTCCCTGGCGTTGAAGGCTAGAGTCAATCGTTGGGCAAACATCATCGTAGGTCTGGTCGAGGCTGTTATACTAGGAGCCACTTTTTGGCAAGGAGGATTTTTCGCCTACTATGCAGTTATTACAATTAGCGAGGCTGTGCTTATTGCACTAATCCTATGGCATGCATGGAAGTGGCCTAAACAGGAAAGTTAGCCCTAGTAACTACTTTCATTGTGGTTGCTAAGCTAGAAGATACTTCCATAAGATTTTATAAACTGCGATGTACATTGTTTAGAGTGGAAGCCAGAAGAGGATATCAGACCGTTTAGGGTCCTACTTCGGGAGACATCTCCACTCCGTGATGATTAGTGCAAATCATGCATATAATTACTTGATGGATTCTGTTCATTCATGCATGAATATATGAATAGGCTCGTCATATCGCATTTTCTTTCTCATCTCCTCAAAGAAATCTCTCTCTGCGACATCTCTCTCAATTCTAGTCTTACATCTTGGGCAAACATGATAAAGGCGTATGAAGCCATTCACATTAAGCTCCTCAGTGCGAGGAATTTCCTTTCCACAAGCCTCACATTGTTCCATATCATCACCTCATGAATTTTGTTATACAAGCTTAATTTAAATGCATGCATGGCGTCATTTCACCAAAAAAAAGAAGGGGGGAGACGCACACAAACAGTAATCACCATGTGAGGACGGTTTATTTGAACTGTGAGAATTTTTAATGAACTGTATGAACAGTTTTTCGTACATATCACTTCCTTTTTCTGAATAGTTTCACTCCATCCATATCAATAATATACTCAAATCCAGCTTCTAACAGTGCTCTGACTCCTTTTACTGTTTCGGCTACTCGAGTAATGGCACTCAAAGTACTATATCTAATAAAAACGAGATTGACAAATTACGAAGAAGATTAGTTTATGCCTCATAGATTTGATTCTCGTTCTTGTATTTTCACAAATAGCTACAACCAGTTCTGATGAGTCTAACTACTAGTCTTGTACGCTGCCAAGCCATTACTTCTTTTTATAGATTATGGTTAAAACAATCTCGATTTTTCATTTCTGCGCCCGCGTCTTGTTTTCTTCAATCCACTCCACGTATCTTTTTATTGACGCAAACCTTAACCCTATCTGTTCTATGTAGGGCTCAACTCCTTTAACGGTTCTTAGCCCACGTTCAACATTCAATCCAGATTGTGCCACCCCAGCAAGTCCAGACTGCGGTGGAATAAGGGAAGTCACCACATTGGCTCCAGCCATCAGTCGCAACTGAAGACCTTTTGGGCCATCAATGTCATAAGATGCTGGAATTAGTTTGTCTGGCTGTGTTATCCTCATTATGGCAATGAACTTCATTTCGTCAAGTATTGGGGGAGAGGAGCAATTTTCCATAGGAGTGTTTGGCTGAGGTTGGAACCCCATTTCGCGCACTTGGTGAGCCCCTATTTCTTTCATGGCACGTATAGAATCAACCCTGTCTTGATAGGTCTCGCCTACGCCTATTAGCACACCTTCCTCAATCAGTAAGCCTTCTCTTTTCGCTTGTAGCTTTGCATTCATTCTAGCGTCAAAACTCTGTCTGACACGCAAACGATTGAACAACTCTCTGTTATGTGTCTCTTGATATAAAGCAAACCAGTCCGTTCCGACCCGCGCTAATTCTCGCAACGTCTCCTTTGGAATAACACCAGGCGAAACCATAACAGGCAATCCTATTTCGTCTACAATTCTCTTGGCGAGACTTACAATATACTCATAATGTTTTTCATTATGAATAATCGGATCTTCACCCATGGTCAAATCAATTAAGTGTGCCCCAGACTTTTCAAGTTGGCTGGCGTATTCCAGAATTTCCTCAGGAGTCTTTCGATATCTTGGACATTTGACATTGGGTTTTCTATAGAAACAGAAAATGCAGTAGTTCCTACAATAAGTTGATGAGTAAATGAAACCGTAAGGAAAAACGGTGTTTCCAAAATTCTTCTCACGGATACGTTGCGCCACAGAAAAGATAGCGTAGAGGTCAATTATATCATTAGTTTTCATCAGATGTGAAATTTCTATTTTATTGAGTTCTCTTTCGCGTAGAGCTTCATCTAATATTCTCGAAATTACAGGGTCTCTAGCTTCCACATGCCTAAAATCCAATTGGATAGCCAATTCAAGTCATTGGTCATTTAGATTCGATATACATAAACTTTGTTCCTTACTGCACATCCAAACTAGCCCCATCTAAATAGGTCAGACTACGAGCAACGTGTCCAATTCTTTTGGTGTCCATTTTGACCATGGCTATTCGCTCGATTCCAAACCCAACGCCTGCCCAAGCCTCGAAGATACCCCAATTTTTGTCCAATGAATGAGGTCCGACGACAGCGGATGCGATTTCACTTTCATCAACTACTACATCCATCGTTTTTCCATACACTTCTGATTTCACCGTTTTCATTTTGTAATGAGGTAATTCAACCGTCTTGGTCACGATGTCAATAATCTCCATTAGTCTTTCAAACGGTTCATTCTCAAGTGCCAATTCGACCACATTGAGCATAGTAAATTCTTCGATGTTTTCTCGCCCTTTGCTTTCTTTTCTGAAGCAGGGGCCTATCTCAAAAATACTCACGGGTTTCGTAAATTTTCTTAGTAACTTCATAACGTGGTATAGGTTGGGGGCAAGCATTGGTCTCAAACATCTGCCGTCTCTAAGCCAGAAAATTTGCTTCCAAAGTTTGTGTGTTTCACCAATTCCCATACGTTCGATGAACTCTCTTGGAATAATAAACGGTGTAGTCACCTCAACGAATCCAACAGAGGTCAGTGCTTCAATTAGCTTAGATTCAAGTCGCCTTATGAGAGGTCTTTTTTTGATCTTGAGCAAGTTCAGTAGAGCCTCTCTATGTTTCCGCTCCAATGTTCTAGCTAGATCATCAAAAACGTTGTCACGCTCTTTCTCATTTTTGAATGTGAGATTAACGTAACTATCTGCTCCCAACTCTTTCAATCTCCTTTTCTGCGACAAAGTGAATTGGAAATCTTTCATGAGCCCTTTCTTTCCCTTGAGAATCTCTTAATTTTCCATTCTGGAATGTGGCAGTCTTTACAAATTTCCGCCACCCATCTGTTTCTTAACCAACGCGCCGCTCTGCTTCTTCGTGAATCTTTCACTAAGATAACTGTTCTACAATATGTTGTCACTCGAATAAACCGTCCTAAACTGTCAACTTTCTCAACGCCGTGAAGAATACCATTTTGGGATGGCCACAACTTAATCTTGTTAACAAGAGAAAACAAATACGGGCGCCTACTCATTGTCATCCCTTTCTTCTAGCGGGGGCCCCGAGAGTTGAACCCGGCTGCGAGGGCTTAGTACCCTTGCGACCACCTCGGCCAAGCCCCTTATAGCCCTTAAGGAAGACACGTTTATATCTTTTCATCCATCTCCATGAGTTATCAATACGTGGCTCTTCTGTGCACGTGATAACAATTGAAAATGTAAATACATGCACCATCTACTCTCCAGATTATTTCAAACGTAGAGTTTGATGCAAAAATTTTTGCTCAGGTTGGGAACGGCTTTCAACTTCCCATAGGCCAGGCTTCCCGGCTTTTTGGGCGTTTCATTAAACCGTTTGTTCCATTTTCCTGAGGGACACCAGCTATTAGCTGGATGTTTATGTGAGTTCTTTGTCGGCTTCTTTCACGATGTTGCGAATTTCTTTCGCGATGTCCTTGTCCAGTGGTTCAGGTTTGTGGTGCGCCAAGAT
>CAYFTS010000109.1:0-17047 GCA_964346135.1 uncultured Candidatus Bathyarchaeia archaeon
AAAGTTGATTTCATCTTGAATATAGTTATCAACAGCAAGAACGAATTAGTAAAGGCGTTTGCAGGAGATTTAGAGCAGGCTTTCTACGAGGGAGCTAAGCTCGTAGATAAAATGTACAAGGTGCCCATTGAACGAAGAGCAGATATTATCCTTGTGAGCCC
The DNA here is from genome assembly GCA_964346135.1 of uncultured Candidatus Bathyarchaeia archaeon. Taxonomy (GTDB): domain Archaea; phylum Thermoproteota; class Bathyarchaeia; order Bathyarchaeales; family Bathyarchaeaceae; genus B1-G15. The sequence continues at coordinate 162 of CAYFTS010000109.1, forward strand.
AGGTGGTCACCCTCTTGACATTAATCTTTACCAAGCTTACAAAGGAGTTGACAACGCACTTGACGCAGTGAAGAGGGGAGGAGTCATGATTTTGCTAGCGGAATGTCCCGAAGGACATGGACATGATGTCTTCTACGAGTGGATGACGAAGATTAACGACGTGAAGGAAATGGAAAAGAACATTAAAAAACATTTCCGCCTCGGAGGACATAAAGCCTACTATTTAATGAAAGCTGTGCAGAAGGCTCAGATAATTCTTGCTTCCACCATGCCGGACTATCTAGCTCAAAACACGTTTAAGTTGAAGACAGCTAGAGCAATTAACGACGCGTTGCGTGATGCCTTTGACATTACTGGCAAAAACGCTAGAGTCTGGGCTATGTCTCATGGAAACATGACATTGCCCGTCTTTAAGGCTGCAGAATAAAAAAAAGGAATGGTTGGACTAAACGTGCAAATGACGTTTACGCTGCGACAGTTTGAGCCATCCGATTTGGAGCAAGTGTTGCACATAAATCGTATGTGCCTCCCAGAAAATTACACTGGCTTCTTTTTTCTGGATTTGCATAAGCGATTTCCAGAGACTTTCTTGGTTGCAGAAGATCAAGGGACGATAATAGGTTACATTATGTGTCGAATCGAAACAGGATTACCCAACTTTAAGATAATAGGCATCACAAGAAAGGGGCACGTGATTTCAATTGCGGTCTTGCCGCAGAATCAACGTCGAGGTGTTGGACGTGCATTGGTACAGGAAGCCATGGAAGCTATGATAAGATATAAGGCGAAAGAATGTTTTTTGGAGGTCCGAGCGAGTAACACGGCGGCTGTAAATCTCTACCAGAAGTTCGGGTTTGAGATTATACGGACGTTAAATGGATACTACGCGGACGGTGAAGACGCTTATCTGATGGCAATAAAGCTTCCTTTCAAACCTTAATTTCGCTCTTTCACGCAAGCAAACACAATTCAAAACCTAGAAGAAGATTTAAATCGAACTTAGATAGATTCATGAGTGAATGTAAGGCATATGGTCGATCACACAATCGTTCATTTCGAGATTCCAGCCAACAATGTGGAGAAGTTGAGGAAGTTCTACACGAAGCTCTTCGGATGGAAAATAGAAAAGATGCCAGGACCTATGGAATACTGGAACATCGAAACAGTGCCCGTTGACGAGCAGGGGATGCCCGTGCGGCCAGGTGTCAACGGCGGCATGATGAAAAGAGAGAACCCAGAGCAGAAACAGATAACCTACATCGCTGTAGAGTCTGTGGACGAGTACAGCAAAAAGGTCAAGGCTTTGGGCGGTAAGATTATAATTCCCAAGCAGGAGGTGCCTGGGGTAGGTTGGTGGGCACTAGCCCTCGATCCTGAGGGTAACCACTTCGGCATCTTTGAGAACCTATAAATTCAAGAACTACAGTCACCTACCACTTTTTCGTTAATTCTTTTCTTATGCAGTATCGGTTAGTATTAGTGATTCATAAACTCTATAAAAAAGTTCAAGATACAACATTAAGGTTAAACAGAGGGTTGAAACAGAATGCGGGTGGCGGTTTCCGCTCTAATGTTAACTTTTCTAGTAAGCATCAGTGCAGGCGCTCTTCTCTACACTTATGTTACAGGCCTAATTGGAAGCATCATAACTAACATTCCAAGCGTCAATTCGGAACCACTGGTCCTCAACTCAGCCTATATCAACAACACTGGAATAACAGCAAACATACGAAACACAGGCAACGTGAACACGTTCACCATCACTTACGCTTTCATAGATGGAGCACTCTACACTTTAAGCGAAAATGTAGAGGTCCCACCGGATTCCACTGCAACCGTGTACATAATTGGGAAATACAATAAAGGAAACACGTACGCAGTCAAGCTAGTATGTAGCAACGGCTACGCAATCACGTTTTACGTAACATACGAATAGCCACTCAGCTCACTGCCAATCGTAAACCCCCATTGACATCTCAAAACTATGTCAAAAACAGCAGAGAATTATCTGTTAGAAGTGCTTATTTCATACGAAAACAAAAACGACTAAAAACCAGCTTCACCAAACACTTCACGGTGCACACAGTGGGGCAATGCCAAATCTGCAATAAACATTCACTCCTCATCTCTAACCAACTTGGAATCTGCCTACAATGCATCCGAGAAAAACCTGAAGAAGCGCTTAAAATAACAAATAAAGTCCACACACAAAGTCGCGAAAGATTCGGCTTCCCACCGAAACCACCACAAGAACCAAACGGAATTTCATGCGGCATGTGTGCCAACAACTGCAAAATAGGAGTTAACGGCAAAGGCTTCTGCGGATTAGTTTTTAACATAGATGGTCGGCTAGTTAGAATGGGAGGAACTCCAAAGAAAGGAATTCTCGAATGGTATTATGACCCATTGCCCACTAACTGTGTTGCATGGTGGTTCTGTCCAGGATGTAGTGGCGCAGGCTATCCCAAATATGCTCATAAGCAGGGTGCAGAAACTGGCTATTCTAACCTCGCCGTGTTCTATGGAAGTTGCAGTCTTGACTGCTTGTTCTGTCAAAACTGGCACTACCGAAACCTAGCCGCAAGCCTTCAACCAGTGATGACCGCGGAGAGTTTAGCGGCTAAGGCAGATGCTCACGTTTCATGTATATGCTTTTTTGGCGGAGACCCTTCAGTGCAGATGCCTCACGCTCTCAAAACAAGCAGTTTGGCGTTGAAAAAAGCGAACAATGAAAAACGCATCCTCAGAATTTGCTGGGAGACGAACGGCTACTGGAAAAAAGAGTTTGCGTTAGATGCTGCTAAGCTATCTTTTGAAAGCGGCGGAAACATCAAATTCGACCTAAAAACATGGAATAAAAACCTAAACACAGCCCTGTGCGGAGTTTCTAACGTGCCATCCCTCGAAAATTTCCGAATGATAGGTGAGAAGTTCTTTAAAGAGCGCCCTAAACTACCCATACTGACTGCTAGCACCCTCCTTATTCCTGGGTACGTAGACGTTAAAGAAGTTCAAGGCCTAGCAAATTTCATCGCAGAAGTAGACCCAAGAATCCCCTATACTCTACTCGCTTTTTATCCCCACTACCTACTCACAGACTTGCCTACAACCAGTCGAGAACTCGCCTACAGATGCCGAGACGTCGCTGAGAAACATCTCGAAAACGTTAGAATAGGAAATATCCATCTGCTTTCATAGTATTCTAACTACTCTTGCTTTCTACGCGCGCATTTCCTCCAATTTTTTCAGCTGGATTGTGGTCGAGTGTCAAGAACCAAAGAAATAGTTGTTTCAGAGCCATCTCTTTCTACTTTTATAATAATTGTTTGGTTTGGCGAGGTATATTTTTCGAGATAGCTAGATATGTCGTCGCCGCTTATTATTTGGGTTTCATTTATGGCAACGATTATGTCTTCAGCGTTTAGACCGTCTCTTTGAGCTGGACTGTTCGGAAGCACATCTACTATCAACCAGCCGTAGGTGGTAGAGGCGCCCATTTCTTGAGCTAGCTCGTAGGTCATATCCACTCCCGACACTCCTATCCAAGAATGCGGATAAACGTCGCCATTCACGAGCCAAGCAATTTCGCGCAGAATTGTGTCGGAAGGTATGGCGAAGCCCACCCCTGTTGAGTTCTCAATTATAGCGAATGTGACACCTACCACTTGACCCCCAGAGTTCAGCAATGGACCACCTGAGTTGCCTGGGTTGATTGGCGCGCTAATCTGTATGACATTAGCGATTGAATATCCGCCCGCCAGTCTTTCAGGGACTGCTCTTCCGAGCTGGCTAACTATACCAGTTGTCATGGAGCCGACTAGCTCGTAGGGATTGCCTATAGCTATTACAAAATCACCCACCTTGAGTAACGTGGAACTGACTATGGGAAGAGGTCTAAACTCTTCAATGGGAGCACCATTAACAGAGAGAACGGCAAGGTCTACGTAAACATCTGAACCGAGAATTTGAGCCGCATACGCATGGCCATTCGTGAATGTAACCGAACGACTTGTTGTTCCTTCAACCACATGATAGTTTGTGATTACAATTGGACCAGAAAAAGTGTCACTTGAATAGTTATAGACGAACCCTGAGCCTGCCACAGCGCCGTCAGCTCTCTGTCCGCGAATCAGGACGACAGAATCCTTGACGTTATTGTAGAGTTCGGAAAGGGATAAATTACCTATGCTCGTTTGATTGTAGTTACCTAAAGCCTCTGTCAAGGCGGAGATTTGGGTTTGAAGCGTCGCAACCTTGTTTTCTAAGTTCTTGAGAGTTCTCGAAAATAGTTGGTATGTGTTAATGTTTACAACAATGCTGGCAGCTACTATGATGACAATTACTGCCACTGTTATGAGTGAAAGATTATTTGAGCGGCGATCATATTCGTCGTACAAATTCTTTAACCCCCGTGCGCGCAAATTTTGTTGTCTGATGTTAACTCTTTTACGATTCTTATAAGCGTTTTAGTGTATGTTTGTTCAACAGTTCTACATAAAAGTTTATTAACTATTAATAGTTAATATATTTACTAGTAATATATAAAATGGCAGGCGAAAAACAACGCATAAATCTCAGAGTCTTTGCTGTCCTTATAGTGAGTGTGGTAAGTCGATTGAGAAGCCTCTTATGTTGATTGATTCGTCGAAGGTTCCTCGGGAGACTTATTATGCTTGTCCTCATTGTCATGCTCCTCTTAATGTTGTTGTTAGGAGGCAGAGTGGTTCAAGTCCGGTTTTTGTTGAGGCTTCTGATAGTGCGGTTAGAGAGGCTCCTGAGGGTTGTCGGTATCATTTTGGGCATTTGAGGAGTCTTCCGAAGGGTGTTCCTTTTCCGGATGAGTGTTTGACTTGTTCGATGATAATGAAATGTGTATGTAAAAAGTGAGGTTGGTTAAGGAGGCAGATAGCAGTTTTTACTGTTTTGTGTTTTTAGTCGGTGAAAAAGTTTGGTGAGTTAGCCGCCGTGGGATACGGGAAGAATAATAATTTTGTCGTTTTTGTTGAGGTTTGTTTGCAGTCCGTTTAGGATGCTGATTTCTTTTCCGTTCACGAGAATAAGGGCGTTTGGTCGTGGGTCGTTCAGTTCAGGGTCAATTAAGGCTTGTTTAAATTCTGGTGAGAATGTTTCAGTGAGTTTGTGGATTACTTTTTTGACAACTGCGGGTTCCTTTAGTTTCATGGGAAATTGGTTTTTTCCTGATAGTTTTCGGAAAGTTCCTATGAGTTTTATGTTTACGTTGATGATGTGTTTCACCTCTGTGGTGGTTGGTTTTTTGTTTTAGTCCACTTTTTCGCCGGTGAAGAGTTCTACGATGTCTGTTGCGGTTTGGATGAGGTCGTCTGCTTGTTTAAATGCTTTTTTGCGTTTTGACTCTGCTGTTCGTGCGACGTTTCGAATTGTTCTTTCAATGTTTACTAGGCATTTTAGTGTTGGGTCGTTAACTAACTGTTTCTTATGTATGGTTTGGTGGACTATTGTTTCGATGGAAATGGGGTCGCCTAAGCTGTAGTAGATAGCTGCTTGGGCTTTTTTTACGGCTTCTAAGATTAGGCTGGGAGCCATGTAAGATGATTTTTTTGCTGCAGTAAGTTCTGCTTTTGCTTCTCTGAGGTAGCGTAAAGCCCATCCTTTTTGGTAATCGTTTATCATGGACATGTTTTGGTTTCTCCAGACTTTTGTTGGATTGTTTTTGGAGGGTAAAATTAGTGAAGGAAAGGTTATAAATGGATTATGTATGAAGCGGAGATGTCTCTGGTATAATTCCCTGTTTTTAGGGTAAATTTTCAAAAATTAGCGTGGATGCGAGTTTGCGAGTTTGTTTTTTTCTTTGTGGCTTAACTTTTTGATTTTTCTTTCTCGTTTCATCGCTTCTTTTACAGTGTCAAATTTTTCTGTGTAAACAAGTTTTTTTGGTCTGTGTAGTTTAGTGTATCTAGCTCCGGTTCCTATTTTGTGCTGTTTGAGACGTGAGTCTATGTCTTTTGTATAGCCAGTGTAGTAGCTTCCGTCTTCACAGAGAAGCATGTAGACGTAGAAGGGCAAGAATATGACAGCTCCAGTATGAGGTGTTTGTGTTTTCTTTTAATCAACCCGTTTACACCATAATATATCCGTCATTACATATTTATGTTCATGTAACTGGAGATCTCCCCCTCGTGATTTCCCTCTTTTCTGGGTTTTCACTGATGTTTTCTGAAAAACTCTGTTTTCAACATATCTTTTCGCTATATGATTCAAATATGAGCTGCGAGGGGATTGGAATCCCTTGACAGTGATGTCTATAGCAGTTTCTGGGAAAAATTTGTTTTCAGCATTCTGCTACTATTAAGAGCCAAATATGCATGTGCGTTAAATGATTTTCAATACTGAATTGTAGAAAATTAGCGTGTGGGAAAATTAAATAAAATCTATGCCCTCATAAGGTTTGAGGAGTTGAAAATGAGTGAGCTGAAAATTAAGCCGAAAGTAGTTGGATTGAATGCTTGGAAATCCGGTTCAGACAACCTAGTACCCGGATGCACCATTACATCCATAGCTAATGTAGAAGGAGTTGGCGAGGTAGGATTATATTTTATGCCTCCGGGAAAACAGACAACTGTTTTCTCTCTGGAGGAGGAAGATGATGGTACAGCCGATGAATACTATGGTCCATGCCACGAGTTTTATTACGTCCTCGTTGGAGAATTCACAATGTACTGGGGCAAAGACACATCTAAGCTAAGGACAGGCGTTGCAAATAAACTGGTTCTGAAAGCTGGAGAACTGGGCCACTGGACTCCAGGCTGGAAATATTCGGTGAAAAACACTGGAGACGTGCCTGGAACATTCTTTTGGGGCTTAAGCAGTCCGCCGAAGGGAACGAAAAGGAGAGAAATCGCAGAGCCTCCTCCAGAACTCAGATGATGCAGGCATGTGGGTTAGCCGCAGGGGATGCAGTTCGTTCAAGTCATTAGAATTAATGGGATATGAATTTTGGTGAAAATGCGGTTACCAGAATCTTCTTTTTAGCGCTTTTTTCTCAGCTTCTATCACTAATTCAAAAAAGTGATCTGTGAATGCGCTATCCTTTCGAAGAATTTCTTCTACGTCAGACGATCTCAGTCTTCTTCCAGCTAATGCCACTGCGGCTGGTTTGCCATATTTAGCCATCAATTGCCCCGTTTCTAGAGCTTGCCCCTGCCATTTTCTTTCATTCTTCGTCAACCTTTCTCCTTTTTTCTCTACAAGTGAACTAACTTCATCTTCTTCTCGGCGAAGTACGCCTAGGGCGGTAGATCCACATTTTGGGCATTCTGGTTTGTTGGGTAGGTCCTTTATGTGAATCATGTCTAGATAGTCCCAGCAGTTGGTGCAAATGAAAGTGCGGGTTTCACTGAATAAGCGGGCTTTCGCGGATTCCACGAGTATGAGTTTCATTCTTTCTGGGGGGATTATGTCGGTTTTCATGCTGGCTCTTTCTAGACCTACGCGTGCAATTGGAGTGACAATTCCTCCTGTTTCCAGTTTTTGAACTTCAATTTCGTTTTTTCTAATCATGTTGAGAAGTTGGATTGTGTGCTGTAAGTCCAAGTCTTTGCTGAAAACTTCTTTAAGTGCTTCATCGTAAATGGCTGTTTTCTCAAAGCTTTTAACTAGGTGGCGAAGGCTTACGCCGCTGAAGTCAACCCATTTTTTGAGAGCGCTGAATCTTCGAGCTACATGAATTATTCGTCGCTTGAAAATCCCTGTTTTCACAGCAGCCTCTGTGAGTTTGTCCTGAATAACTGAGTTGGACCATTTATTGATTTCACCAAACATTTTGAGAATGTGGTCTGCGTTAGCGGCGCCCAAGGTTTGAAGGAAAATGCGATACGGGTCATGCTGTACTGCAACTGCGTATCCAGTTTGCTCAGAAAGTATGTGGCCCATTAACTGAGCTAGAGCACGATTTGTAAGAGACCCGAAGTTTGCGTGAATTATGACGTAGTCTTCCCAATCCTCAACAACTATCCGTTTATCTGTTGGGGTAAGAAAGCCTTCTCTAACTTGGTCGACAGTTTCAAGTATCGCACGCATAACTACATTTTTATCCGCGGGATACTTCTGAGCTAACTGAGCTGCAACTTCGTCGTGTGTCACTTTGTTTCTTATTTGTTCTTCAACAAAGCCTCTGATCCACCCTACTTCTTGAGCTACTTCAAATGGAACTGGAATCTGTTCTCCAATCCAGCTTGGGATAGCCCCAGTGGGGTCATCAACAGATTTCACGTAAACGTGGTCGCTGGATACCTTCACGATTTTCCATGGACTACCTCGGATGATGAATTTGACGCCTGGTTTTCCGTATTCTGCCATAAATGCTTCGTCTAGTATGCCCACAGCGGATTCTGATGTGTCATCTATCACAATGTATTGTTTTTCGTCAGGGATCATGGATAAGTTTCCAAAATAGTATTGATACATGGCTTTGGTTTGGCGGGGTTTTATGGCGAGCATGTCTTCAAACGAGACCCAAGCCAATCTGGGAAAGCGGGAGTGCATGTACGTCAAGACTTTTTCAACGTCTTCCAAGGTTAGATCTAAATACGGATAGGCGTTCTTGAACATGTCGTAAATCTCATAGAAATACCAGCGCCTTTTCTTCATCAACAGTCCAATGATCTGATGTGCCAAAGCATCGTAGGGTTTTGGCGGTACGCTGACTGGTTCTAACTCTTCTCCATATGCCATGCGGGCTATGGACATGGCTTCCAATGTGTCGTCGGAGTCCATTGTGATGACAACTCCTTTGGCGATGCGTCCGATTCTGTGTCCGCTCCTTCCAACGCGCTGAATTAGGCGTGTAACTTGTCTGGGGCTCATATACTGTATCACTAAGTCTATTCTTCCGACATCTATGCCTAGTTCCAGCGAACTGGTGCAAACAAGTCCTTTGAGTTCACCGTTTTTTAATCCTCGTTCAGCCGCTATTCTGGATGGTTTAGCTAGAGACCCGTGGTGAATAGACACTGGGAAGTTTATGTCCCAAACTTTGAATCTACTCGCTAAAACCTCGGATGCAGAGCGGGTGTTGGTGAAAAGAAGAACCGACTTTTGCTTTTCAATGAACTGTCGAATAACGCGAAGTCGAGCAGCAACCTCCGAATGCGTGAAAAGCGTTGAGGCAAGCTGGATGTCCTCTGCACTAGGTTGAGGAAAAATAATCTCTAACTCCATAAGTCTCGCTACAGGAACTCTTACAATTTCCACATCTCGCTTGTTGCCAACTAAAAACTGAGCGACCTTCTCAGGACTGCCAATCGTTGCTGACAAACCTATCATCTGAAAATCTCTACCCGTAACCCATCGTAACCTCTCTAAAGCCAGCGACAACTGGCTTCCCCGTTTGCTGTCAGCCATCTCGTGAACCTCATCGACAATCACCCACTTAACTTCTTGAAGATGTCGACGCATCAACCTGCCAGGCAAAATAGCTTGCAGGGTTTCAGGCGTGGTAATCAACATGTCAGGTGGACTTTGAGCCTGTCTTGTACGCTCATTAGTAGTAGTGTCACCATGCCTCACATCCAACTTCACATCTAGATGGTTACACCACCATTCGAGGCGTTCTAGCATATCTCGATTCAAAGCTCTCAGCGGAGTTATATAGAGAATTTTTATCCCACGCGGTCTCTCAGGCGTACGCATGAGCATGTCTAGAACAGGAAGCGCCGCTGCCTCAGTTTTTCCAGTAGCGGTTGGTGATATGAGGAGAACATTTTTTCCAGCAAGGATTTTGGGAATAGTTTTTTCCTGAGGCTCAGTTGGCGAATCGAACCCCTTCTGCTTGATTAACCTCCGAATAGGTTTAACGAACATCTCGAAAACATTCTTGGGAGATTCCAACATACACTCAACTGCCTGAAGCCAAAGAATACTGTGGAAGCGTGTGTAAAAGCATTTTGGAAAACAGAAACAGTATGTTAAGGCGTGCCCGCGTTCCTAGTAGAGTCCTTCTGTTCATCAACCATTCAATATCTAATTCATATCATTTACCCCTATGTTTCGCTCGTAAAACTAACAAAAATTATCATAAAAACGTCTAAATTTACAGTTCTCCCAATAGAATGTATGGAAAGTTTTTTATTTTAAATCGTTTAAACCATGGTTATGATAATGGAGGAAAATGTATGGCTAAATGTCCGAAATGCGGACGACAAGTAGCTAATCCAAGAAAGAGTTGGAAAATGGCTGGTCGCCCAGACAAAAGCGGTAAGAGAACTGAGCTAAACATAGGCCTTTTCGATTGCCCCACATGCGGGGCTTTCAGAGTTGTTTTGGGTAAGCGAAAGATTTAGACGCAAATCCAGCTAAGCGACTTGCGTGCCAAAGCAGGGTGAAACAAAATATCCGCCCCCTCTTGCGGAGAATTGCTGAAGAAGTGGCCCTTTAAAACGAGGGGACTTGTTGCATGGGGAAAACTTTGGAAGAGGAATACCAAGCACATTAGGGACAGAGGCATAGAAGATTGCGGCGATGTTAATGCGCTCTACACATCTTCCATTTTTTTGTATATTCTAGAACGGTAAGTTTTTAACACATGATAACAACAAGATTCTTCTTGAAAAATGTTGAGGGCTGCTAGAAAAGATGGAGTCAGGTGAGCCAAGTGAAATTAAAGGGTATACTTAAGAATGATTATGTGAAGACGGCTATCCTACTACTCATCATAATAATCAGCGTTTTTGCTTTCTGGTTCGGTTTAAGAGCAGCGTTAGCAACGGAATTCCCGTTGTGCGGAGTCGCCTCTGGAAGCATGATACCGACCTTACAAGTCGGTGACCTCATTATAGTTCAAGGAGTGTCAAATGCTAGCAATGTTGAAGCTGCCCCTAAAAATGCTCCTGAGCCTGGCAACATTATTGTGTTTTACAATCCTCGAAAGGGATTTCGTGATCCAAACGACCTTATCGTGCATAGAGCAATAAACAAATCTTATGATGAAAGTGAGGGCAAATGGAAATTCAAAACACAGGGAGACGCAAACCCTAGCCCAGACAGTTGGGAAGTCCCAGAAGACTACTTAATCGGTAAAGTTGTACTTTTCCGCATGCCACTAGTAGGTTTCATAACCTTTTTAATGCGGACCCCAGCCGCAATATTAGTGATCTTGCCGCCACTAGTTTTGATAATCATGGACTGGATTCCCTTTTTCAAAGAAAAAGATGAATTGAAAGAACGAGATGAATCCTGAACTGGCGTTAATGACAATTTTTTCTCTGCAAGCAATGCCCTGCTGACTGCGTTGACTTTCGTGTTGTATGAAAGTTTTTGTTCATTGAGAATTTCAAACTCAGTTTTCCAGTTGAACATCGAAACCCATATTAAATGTTATGTACTAAAGACTTTGCCATGAACTTACTAAATGTACAAAAGTTTTTCTTGTTTGTTTTAGTTTGTATAATGTTTGCTCCATATGCGGTTTCCTTTTTGGGGTTAGGCACAGCTTCAATTTATCAAGCGGAAATTATTGCGTTAGTATCTTGGTACGTCGCAAGCTTAGCTATTCCGCTAATTATGGAAGATTTTGACACGATCTTCGTTCTGTGGTACTTCGCTTTTATTTTGGTGGGGGTTGCCGCAGTTTCTGACATGGTTTATCGTATGCGCCCATCCGCGTGGGCACCCGCCTATTGGTACGACATGCGTGGCAGACTGTCCTCTAATTTTGGTTCATACGTAAGAACTTGGGTTCTTCTTGTATTGCCGGGATGCGTGTTGTTCTCTATTATGGCGTTTGCTCGAAGAGTATACCGTAAATCGAAAGATACGGTCAGCTAAACTTTTTCTTGGTTTTCTGGTTCATGTGAAACCAAGCCTTTATAAGAAACTCCATTCCCATTTGAGGCGTGTGAGAGTGTTTTAGATGCCGAAGGTGAAGGCTTCCATAAATATTGAAAATGTGGTGGCGTCTGCAACGTTAAACCAGAAAGTTGACCTAAATGCTGTGGTGAAAGGTTATCCTGGAGTTGAGTATCGCCCCGAACAGTTTCCTGGTTTGGTTTTCAGGTTGAAGAGACCGAAAACTGCTACTTTAATTTTTAATTCTGGGAAGATGGTTTGTACTGGTGCCAAGTCAGAGAAGGAGGCTAGGAGAGCAGTGATGAGAGTTATCAAGGAACTAAAGAAAAGCGGTATAATTATCATTGGGAAACCTGAGCTTAAGATACAGAATATTGTTGCTTCAGCAAGCTTGGGAGGGATGATTGACCTTGAAAAGTCTGCTTATACGTTGGGAAAAACTATGTATGAACCTGAACAGTTTCCGGGGCTCATTTATCGGATGGGAGAACCTAAAGTGGTGATTCTTTTGTTTGCGAGTGGGAAGCTTGTTTGTACGGGTGCTAAGAGGGAGCAGGATGTTTATGATGCGGTTGAGAAGCTTCATCAGAAACTTGAAGACCAAGAGCTGATATACTACGAGTAAAACGTGTTTATTCTTCAGCACGACTTTTTTTGTTTTAAATCTATAGCAATCATTAGTTTGCGCTCAGAAAAACTGGACTTTCATGTTTATTTCTTTTTCACTTGTTTCATTATTAGTTTGTACTGGTCTTCTTTGATGACGTCCATTTCGTGGAGTTTTTTGGCTGCTTCGCTCACCCTTAGTAAGTAATGTAGTGTAACGTTTTTTTTCGTTAGGTTTTCTTTTCCTCCTTCTTCTCTGTCCATTAGCACAACGGTGTCCGTTACTACGCCGCCTTCTGCTCTAATTGCTTCCACCGCTTTCATTAAGGACCCTCCAGATGTGATGAGGTCGTCTATGAGGAGAACGCGGTCGCCGGGCATGATGAGTCCTTCTATTTTTCGTTCTCGTCCGTGTAGTCGGGTTTGTTGGCGGATGTAGAGGAAGGGTTTGTTTAGTTGATAGGCGACGATTGAGGCGAAGGGTATGCCTGCGGTGGGTATGCCTGCGATTCGTTCGAAGCTGTTGATTCCTAGGTCGGTTTTTATTATGTTTAGGTAGAGGTCGCATATTCTTTGGAATGCGTCTGGGAAGCTTGGGACGATTCTGAGGTCGATGTAGTAGGGGCTTATTTTTCCGCTGGTGAGTTTGAAAGTTCCAAATTTTAAGGCTCCAATTTTGGTTAATACTCGGCAAAGCTTGGTTTTCATGAGTTCCCTTTCTTTATCTAATGACATTATTTGTTTCCTCAGAGAACACCTGTATAATTCAGCTCTATTAAATAATAACTTATCCTAAGGAGATGAAATTATTTGGCCAACCAAAGATCCCGACCTTATTTACAAGGTCTCTTTTGTCCCAAATTAATGTGTTCCTAAATTCAAATCTTGCTCTTCGCAACTTTCCTATTACATATATGTGTGAGGAATCTCTTGTTTTCCCGCCAAACATCGTTAACATTGATTATGCGGTGGGATTTCGGTTTCACTAGGGGTAAAATGCCCGAGTATATTTCTTCAAGTGCTTTAGAGGTGTTCTCGTGATCCATTGTCCCTAAGTCAGGAGGATAATCCGAATATTGTTGAGTCTTGAGGTGTTGGTCATTCTCTCTAAGATTATCTCTAATGCTTTTATTTAGTCTTCGACGGTTCAACATATTTGCAGAGGGTGGAGATGTTATACATACAGAGACGGATGCGACCTATGAAGGTGCGAACTACTTCCTAGGGTATGCCTTAATATCCTCTTGGGTGACCTTTGAATATGTTGGAGCTGTGGGGAATCAGTCATTTCTACATCAATTCGACCTTGCGGGCGCACGTGTAGGCTATGGAGGCACATCCTTCAAGTATGTGAGAGAAAACTTTTTCAACTCTTCTCCTCCGAGGCTGACTATGAAACTTTGAATGTTCCCAACAGAACTGCCCCAGTCAACTTTTAATTGTTTCAGCCTTTCAATATACTCCGCGTAGTTTTTGTGAAAAGAGATAACCACTCCATTCATACCTAAACCTTCTCCAAATGCGGAAAATATTGCGTTGGGAAATTTTGCGGCGTATTTTCTGGCTTCCTCTATCCTTTGTGGAGTAAAGATCTTTGGGGGTATTTCAACAAAGGTCATAGCCAATATTTCAAAGCCCATCTTCTTAAAATCCGGAACGATTGTGTAGTTCTGAATCATTCCAGTCTTTTCAAGTTCTTTACGAATCCTGCTGATTGTTGGTTGAGAAACATTAAGAGTTTCAGCAAGTTTTCTATCGCTTTGATTGGAATCTTTAAGGAGTTCCCGTAACAATCGTTGAGCTAATTCATTTCGCATAGACTACAATTGGAAAGTAAAATGATAAAAGTTTACTGTATATCAAGCGCACAGAATGGCGGAGTACATATATGTACTTCGCAAATACGCGCACATTTGAGTTGAGATGCTTTAGGTTTCAGTTGCGGTCTTCTCACCTAGACTTGGCATACCAGCAGGTAACGCTGGGAATTTCTCGTTAATCTTTTGCTCTGCAACTGTAGCTGCCTCATCTAGAATGCTCTGTGCATCATCGTTCGCCGTCTCAAAGTCTATACTCACCCCTGTGTCTTGACCAACATCAGTGATCATCCCCCCAAGCAAGTTTCCAATTTGCCCCAGCTCTTTCTCAGCCTCAGGAAAGATAGCCGACATCCCATTTCTAACACTACGCAACACGCCCACAGCCGGACCTAAAGTAGTGACAACATCGCCAAGCTCCGAAACCGTGCTTAACCTAAGAGAAATCTGCTCCAATGCAAGTCTACTATGCATAATCATTTTTTCCATCTTGCGTATACCAGCAAGTTCATTAGCGAAAACGTTGGCTCGCGGCATATCGTGTTTTGAGAATGCTTTAACAATTCTATCAAAGATAGCATTGTCGCGTTCCATCAAACGGTTAATTGCCTTGTCAAGCTTTTGCATTTGCAGTTCAATGCGCCTGACAGCTAAATCCAGACGGGGTTTTAATGGCTCTGAAGAACGAACGGCCTCCTTAATCTTTTCTTTCAATGCCGGTTCTTTGTATCCTTTCCCCCATTTCTTAATGAATTTCGCGGTCAACCTGAATTCCTCTACGTAGATGAAGGCGTTTTTTAACATATTATTGCATTCTTAATATGCTCAAAACATTTTAGTATATATCTAACAGTATTCTCGGTTTTCCTCAGTGTTCTGAGCTTTGAATTCCACATGCAAATAGAAGCTAACCGCATTTCACCCAATAGACAAAAACGTGAACATGTGCGCACATCTAATCTTGTCTCACAAAGTGCTTTTCAGCAATTCCTTTTCCGCTCTACCAATTATCTCAAAAATTTCTTTCTGTACATCCTTATCCAGCGGTGTGGGCCAATGGTCTCGCAGAATTTCTTCCGCTTTCTCTCTAGCACGTTCAACCATGTTTTTTCCTCCAGCTTTCTTCCAAGCGTCGTAGCTTTGCCTATCGGTTAGTTCAGAGAAAAACAGTACATCTTTGAAATGTTTTAAAGTGTGTTTTTCCGCTAGAAAGTGTCCGCCAGAACCCACTTTATCAATTACATCTATGGCTAACGTTTCATCGTTTACTTCTATCCCCTGAACTGCTTTCAACACAGCCCTACAAATTTCATCATCTATTATCAACTCCTCAAAGGAAGCTGCCATTCCTCCCTCTAGACCGCCCGCACCATAGACAACATCTGCCCCTGCTAACACGGGTAGAAGAGTGCTCATAGTCTTTTCGTAGCTTGCCTGAGCACCAGACATTTTGGAGGCGGTGTTAAATCCGATGACAGTTACGCGAAACCCATAGTATCTAGCGACTTCAACTGCGCCAGCATATAAAAGCGATTCCTCTGGTCCTTGTCCCAACAAACCAGTTTTCATGTCCAAGTTTCCCATCAGATAAAAAATGCTTGTACTAGTGCCTGGAGCTGCGAGTTGAATGGTGCAGACGCTGCTCAAAATCTCAGCGTTTGTCATAACAAGGGAACCAGCGAGAGTTATTGGCGCTGTGGCTCCGCCAATAGGAAAGCTTGCAATCCAGCAGGGAAAACCGAGCTTAGCAAGTTTTAAAGCGATTTCGACGTATCGTCCCTCAAACTTAAGGGGTGATTCTGTGCAAAAGCCTACCTCTCCTAAGGGTCTTTCTTTCAGGTTTTTCTCGCTTCCAGCCACTGCCGTAGCTATCTCAAGTTGGTAATCAGTGAGTTTAGACGCTAGTTCAGGCGGATAAACAGACCATCCGCAAGGTTTCTCCGTGTTATTTAACGCAGCGGCGTAATCGTATAAACATCTGACATTGTTCGGTTTATCTAAAGCTGTGGTAAGGTGGCCGCCCGAAGCATAGGAGTCCAGAGCATCTGTAACTCTGGTTAACTTTTCCAAATCATCTAGAGTTGAAGGTCTCCACTCTCCAGTCTTTAGATCAACCGTACTTGTTGTCTCAGTGTCAGTGATGAAGTAAACGTGTCTTCCATCCAGCTTACAGTCGTACTTCGGATTTCTTCCATACACGAAAAATGTTTTCGGAGTTTTTTTCACCGCCTCCTCAACAATGTAGGATGGAAATTGAACTATGCCTTTTTTGAAGTCAACTGTGCAACCATTATCCTTCAGCATTTTCAGAATGTTTTCTCCATGATGAATTCTGACACCAGTTTTTTCTAAGACTTCAAGGGAAGCCGAATTAATCGCGTCAAGTGCGTCTTCAGAGAAAACGCGAAACGACGGCATTAAACTATGTTTTTCGAAGCCCACCATTTCACATCACTTGCATTTACCGTATTCTTTGGCAGAATCTATAATTGCCTTTACGTTTTCTGGCTTGGCATTCCAAAGAGTTTCACATCCTTTTCTCATATACCTCACCTTTGAAAGATAACAGACTAGGTAATTTTTTCATTTATCTTTTACTCGCCCATTTAACTTTCAATGTACGTGCCTCGACATCGCGAA
>CAYFTS010000110.1:0-5524 GCA_964346135.1 uncultured Candidatus Bathyarchaeia archaeon
TTTGTCCAAAGGAGTAAGATGGTTTGCCTTCGAAGAAGCAAAGGAAAAAGCTTGGAGAGGAGCGACTTCAGCGTATCATAGATTTGTGTAGGTCTGTTGAGGAGAGAGGTCTTGATCCGTTTATCGTGGATGTTGACGACGTTATAGCGGTTGTGCGGGAGTATTTTCCGGGCTGGGAATTGCCAGAAGAGTTTTGTTTGGACGCTGAAGCTATTCATCAACTCGCTTCAATTATCAAGCTTCAGAGCGACTGGATTAAGCATCGTTCAACCTCGCTTTACGCTGATCCTTTTCTCTTAGAGGAGAAGATACGGAGGACAGGTAAAGAGGAATTTGCAAATGTTTTTCTTAAGGCTTGGCATCCGATCGTTGAGTTGGAGCAAATTTCGCATCACAGTCTTGCTGAAGCCATCAAGTATTGGCAGAGTCTTCTTCCGTTAAGTGAGAGATGGATGGAATTTGTTTCCTTGAAAAAGGAAGTGGGGATTGCGACGCGTGAAGAGTTGATTCAGCAGAGGGTGTTGGCAGAAAAGGTTTTTTCGGAGGAATTGGAAGGGTTTTGGGAAGAATTGAAGCAGAGGGTTGGTGAAGAAGGTAAGGTTCTGTATTGGGATTTTGTTGGCGCTGACACGTATTCTGAAACGTTGAAGCGGGCTTATATGACGAGTTTTCTTGTGACTTATGGATACGCGACTTTGGAGGTGCATCGGCTGGAGGAGGAGATGTTTCTTAAGCCATTTGAAAAGCCGAAATCTACGCTTGAGGAGGAGCAGTTGGTCTCTATCCCGGTTTCTGTAAGTGTTGAGGAATGGATGAAATGGAAGGAGGGCAAACGTGGTTGAAGAGGAAGTCATATTACGCGAGGAAAATTAAGAGAGCAGCTCATCTTTTGTTCTACAAGCATCACAGGAAACCTGGAGTTAAGGGATGGGAGCTGAAAAAGCGATTGGGAGCGGATTACCCTAAAGTTCTCAATATTCTGGATAATTTTTTGGAAAAACTGGATCTGCAGATAAAGACAGTTTTTGAAGGAAAAAAACCGACTGAAAAGCCAACCTTGGAAGAGTTGAATAGAGCTCGATTTTATGTGACTTTCAGAGGGGAACTTACGCCTAAGGAAACTAAACTTTGTGGCTGGCGCATCGATGACATCGCGGGTTTAGCTATGTCCATCTCCTACATTATATCTAAGAAGGGAAGGGCTCCCCGCGAGGAAGTAGAGGAACTTTTGCGGAACAAGCTTCCAGGATGGAGGGTTGACATCAATATGAACCGTTATGTTCGGTCTGGATATTTAGCGGAGGACGAAAACAAACAGCTGTATTTGGATTGGAGAAGCCGTGCTGAAGTGGACCAAAATGTCCTAGTGGAGCTTCTTTTAGAAGCTGAAAGCTAAAGCCTTTATTTTCTTATTTTTCGATAGATGAAAGAAACTATGATCGCTATTATTATTGCGCCAAGAATTAAGAATGGACTGTTGAGTAAAACGTCTTCAAGAAGTGGCGAAGTTTCAAATAATATTGTGTCTTCTGTGGCTTGAATATTGATGGCAGTTGCGGGTAGTATAAATTTGCACGATGAAGTAAATGTGTCTAATTCAGTATATTCACGATAGTATGCTTTTTCAGAATCGAGGTAATCCCAATCGGCTATTGGTGTACCAAAGTATTCGTTGAAGTTTATTGAAAAATTTTTTGCAAGGTTGACGTTGATTTTTCTCCATTCTGTTCGTATTTGATAGAGTCTAGCTATCGTTGTTTTGTTGAATGTGAAAGTTATTATATCTGAGCCGCCCAGGAAGAACTCTACATGGATGGAGTTTGTTGAATCATCAAAATTTATTTCTTGACTGTAACCCCATCTTACTCGGGTTAGACCTTGCTGTTCAAGATTCTTTTCAATGATTAGTGGAATAGTTGTAATGTTGAGTGTTTGTTTGATCTCATCGTAAATTTGGGGATTGATATTTCCAAAGTTTAAGGCGACATGAATACTTTGGTCTATTGCGGCTTCCATTGTCACTGAAGCGTGAACCGGCATAGTTAACGCGACAAACAGAATTAGCAAAAGATATGTTGTAGCTAATTCTTTCATTCAACTTTTTCTCCAGTTTTTGAAGTGTTTAATTTATGGGTTAGTTCAGATAAACTTTAGGCTACTGGAGATGTCACCCGATTCTCCCACAACCCCCATTTTTTTATCTGCGTACATGCATGCTTTAAGCCAGCAATAACCCATATATGGTTTGAGCAGACGCCCATGCAGGTGAAAACTGTGCCCGAAATTCTAGTTAAGAAAGCTGATGGAACGAGACAGCCATTTCAAAGGGGGAAGGTTATCAACACTTGTTTGAGGATGCATGCAAGTAAGCAAATTGCAGAAAAAATTGCTGACAAGATTGAAAACAGATTGTATGATGATATATCAACCAAGAAAATTCTTCAAATGATCTTTAGCTATCTTAAGAAATATCGACCTGAAGTGAGACACCAAATCGACCTTAGAAGGGCTATTAGCTTACTTAAGCCCAAACCAGATTTTGAACGGTTTATACAGATGCTGCTTGAAGCACACAGGTACACAGTGTCCTGCAACCAGATTGTAAGAGGCAGATGTGTTGAGCATGAAGTTGACGCCGTCGCAACCAAAGGTAAGAAAACCTATTTGGTGGAAATAAAGCATCATTCTAACCATCACATTTATACAGGCTTGGATGTGCCACGCATAGCACGAGCAACTTTCGAGGACCTTACTGAAGGATTCAATCTTGGTTTACACCCAATTGATTTCAACGAAGTCCTAATGGTATGCAATACAAAGTTTTCAGATCATGCAAGCCGATATGCAAGATGCAGAGATATACGTCAAATCGGTTGGAAAACCCCGCCAAAATATAATTATGCCACTATTCATGATAGCAACACTACTAGCAGTCATAGTCTACAGAAGAAAACATACTATGTAGTATTAGATTATCTCTCAAACAAACAATCAAAGAACCAATTAAATACGTAGAGTTTGGTTAAATTTCTTAAAAGGGCGAGATAAGACCAATTAGTTCTCCGAATAATATGTAGCTCGATACTAAGTAGCCTAATATGGCACCACTGCAAAGATATGGCAGTCCTGCTTGTGGTTTTCCTTTGATGACAGTTCTCATAAGTGCTATAAAACCAAAAAGTGTACCAAGCATTACTGATAAGGCTATGAGGAGACCGTTACTGGCAATACTATGAAAGGTGGATGCAACTAGAAATCCTGGAATTATAACATCTCCCAATCCCATAAAAAATGCATCTCGTTCTTCCTCGTCTCTGAGTTTTTCTTTTAAACTCTTTGTCTCTTCAATTAGAGAATACTTCCTGATTTTTGGTATTACCAACATAACAGGTAATTTAAGATCCAAAACAGTGTCTGCAAGATCAATCATATGTTTGGTTTTGTACACCGAAATTGCATCGTATATCGCTAATCCGATAAGCAAAACAATCACCAAAAAGATGCTCAATGAAATCCCAACCAGCCCAATAGTGCCAACTCCAACTATAATGCAGCATATGTCTATTACATACCATTCAGGATACTTGAGAAGTGTTATGATTAGAATAGCTACGGCTGTTATGGAGAGAAATAAGGACCATACTTCTGGAACAACGAAAGCCAACAAAGGATAAAACACGTACAAAGCAGTAAGCCCTATTGCTCCAAGAACAATGCCCTGTATTAATTGTTTCTTCCAAAATTTTGCAATCAACAATATTGTAGCTGTAACTACTAAAAATATCAAAAAGAAATACACTACATTTGTTGGAGCATTTGGGTTGTCAAACACAGCCATGTCCGCAGCTTCAAACGGTCTTATTACTAACAAAGCCAAACCATTGATAATGACAAATAGGCAACCCATCAGAAAAGCAGGGAAGATATGTCCAATTTCTCTTTTCTTATCTTTGTTCATTGTTTTTCTAGAATAACACTTACCTACTTATAGGGTTTGATTAGTGAACAAATTCTCGCATGCATGCATTATGCATGCTGCCTTTCCAGGCTTTCTTGCTATAGCCTAACCATACAACTTTTGTTCAATCAAGGGAAACATGGATGCCCACTAGAAGAAACTTGAAAATGTTCTAGAAGGGCATTTCACAAATCTTAACCCATAGTTAGTACCATAGGTGACTCTATGCGAAGAACCATGTGAACGTCGTTTTGTGCGCGCGCAGATCGACCTCATAAGGTCCTTCCTGAAAAGTCAAGAAGGAGGTGAATTGAGTGGCTAGGTATTTGATTTTGGGGCGAACTAATTGGGCAGCACCATGGCCTGCAGATCCCTCTGAAGAGTTGAAAATGCAAGAGGAGTATTATGCGGCTGTAGAAGAAGCCGTAAAGAAGGGTGAGATTGAGGATATAGGCTTCTTCACGGATGGGCAGTCAGGATACATAATCGTTAAGGGGGAAGCAGCAGATGTCTACAGGCAGGCACTTGAAAATCCCTACTATCACTATGAGATACACGAGATCATACCATTAGAGAAAGCTAAGGAAAACGAAATAGCAGCTTTGAAGGCTCGAATTGCAGCAGAAAAGAAGTAAACTTTCAAACCCTAAATGCATGCATGCATCCCACTATGATGTACGTCGCTGAGGATATGTTGAAGGGAGGTAGGTTGACAAACGTGAAGGTACTGTTTACCATTTGTTTGTTTGTTTCATCTTCAACCACCTCTATAAGGACAACCTAAATATTGACAAAAATGGGTGACAAAAACCATGAGAAAAGTGGTGCTAAAAATGTGACGAAAATTCAGAAGTGGTGACAAATATTTTGCGCCTCATATCTTGCTCTAAATTAGAAAATAGTTGTAAACATCGCTTGTTTTTGGTGACATTTCGTCACCACTTTGTCACCACTCCAGAAATGTTACGCTCACGTTTCATGTAAAAGTAACATTTCCCATCATTTTCGTGTCTAAATCACTTCGCGCGCATCGCTCTAGAAGATTGTTTCAGAAAGAAATAAATGGATGTCATCCATTAAAAAAGTGGATGAGATGAAAATTATGATAAAAAACAAACTTTCACTCCTACTTCTGACTGTTCTTCTGCTAACCTTTGTACTCACAGGGGCATTGACATCACCTGCGCGTGCGCCTGCATCAGAGGTAATAACCGACCCGTCGACATTTCAATGGACACACTATCCAGTCACTCACAACAATCCAGAGGAATACTACAGCGGCACTCTCGAATATGGTGAGGCCACCTTTAACATTGGAGGTGAAACACTTACCACCCGCGCCTATCGTCAAGCTGGCTATGCATACACTATTCCTGGACCAACACTATTCATGCAGCCAGGAAATAAATACGTTTTAAGGTTTAGAAATATCTTACCCTATTCTGCGCCAAGCTCTACGGTGAATGATCTTAAGGACCCAGACATCACCAACGTACACACACATGGCATTCACATTTCCGGCGAAAGCCCAGCCGATAGTGTGCTGCGTATGTTTGAAGGGGGATT
>CAYFTS010000111.1:0-1779 GCA_964346135.1 uncultured Candidatus Bathyarchaeia archaeon
GACAACCATACAGATGGCTACATGAAATTCTATGATAAAGGCAAGGTCTGTGTCCTTAACTCAGAAGCAGATGGACCAGCTAAGGAAGCTGCTGCAAAACTTGAACAGGTAGGATGGGATGCCTATCGAGTTCCCTCAGGATTTAGATGGACGTTCATGAACTGTTTAATTTTTAACCGAAAAGTAATTGCTGGTTACGTGGATACTCCTATGACCCCTCTAGAAAAAGAAACGATGGAAGAACTTTACCCAGGCAAGACTATTATCGCTATCGAAATTGGTCCAATGGCTCAAGCCGGCGGCGGAGTTCACTGCATCACCCAGCAACAGCCTAAGTAACACCCCGGCTATAGATAATTGGACGTGTATCGCTGTAGGTTCTGGCTAGGTCTAGGGCGCGTGCGCATTCTGTGATCTTTATAGTTCATTGTTCGTAAAAATCAATCACTTTTATATCGTAGGTATGCGCAAATGATTAGCAAAAACACAAAATAAGTCGACTAATCATAAATTAATGGTGGAAAACGTGACCCAACGGGTGACGAAGTTACTTCTTCCCTTCACGGTCTCCGCTACGGATCGTGAAGAAATTTTTACGAAAGAGATGGAAAGGGCAGCCATTCTCTGTCTAGCTGAATCAGAAAGGAGGAAAGGTGAAGGTTTCATTTTGAAGAAAACAGCTGAGAAACTGGTCTTCGTTGCTGAAACTTGCTATCCAATTTGGCTGGTTCCGTGGAGTGGAAGGAGTCTGCTGTTTGATGGGTTCGGCGCCATATCCCACACGTTGACGTACGACATACTGCCTGATATTAAAACTTTCATCAACGACCTCCAAGGAAGCGCAAAAAGAAGCGAAGCATACTCTGCTTTTCTCTCTGATGCTCTTAACTACTTCCAAGGCTTTAAGGGACAGGAAGAAAAGAAGATAGAGGGGCTTGTTGCGAGTCGCGAGTTTATCCAAGACTTTGTTTCTTATTTTCAAGAAGCAAAGGCGATTCAGAGACCTATTCTTGATAAAGCATTCTTGTTTCCCACTCTCGACGAATCCACACTTTCATCTTTCATACAAGATTTTTCAAATCTCAGATCAACTCTAAAGGAGGACATAGTGAACTTGCGTGAAAGCATGAGACTGCTGAGTGCCACAACAAGAGAACACATAAAAACCATTCATGCAGAAATCAGAGAAATTAAGAAGGAGTTCAATGAAAAAATAGCAGCGCTCAAACCTTCTGTCTTAGAAAAAGTGCGACAAATCCAAAAGAAATATGATGATAAAATCATTGCAATCTCCAAAAAATTCGACCGGCAACTCCACCAAATCCATCAAGAACGTGTTAAACTTGAAAAAACAAAGAAAACCACAGCTGCTGAAATCAAACGTTGTGAGACGGAGATAGACTCTTGCAAGCTTCGCAAAGACGAGACCAGTGAAGCACATTGGAAGCAAGAGCTTGAAGAATATAAGAAAAGTCTTTCTTCTTTGGAGAAAGAAATCATGGATATAGACAAAAAATTAGAGGATTCTGAAGCCGTCAAGAGAATTGAAGTATCCAAAATCAGATCAGAATGTAACGTAAAAACCGAAGTAGCCATGAAACGTCTGAGAGAGCTCGAGGCTTCTAGCGACGCCAAAATTCAGATGAGTCGGCAAGGAATTAAATCGCTGGAAGAGGCAACTTCTGCAATTATAGATCAAATAGACAAATTGACAGCGTCCAAGAAGGCAGCGTTGGATGAACTTGAAGAGATGGGTATTGTGCAGAGACGAATAAAATA
>CAYFTS010000112.1:0-16933 GCA_964346135.1 uncultured Candidatus Bathyarchaeia archaeon
TTCGACATGCAAGCCTTCGACGACTACCTCCAAAACAAACTTCCACCCTACGCGTACCCAGAGAAAGAAGTGCAGAAGGCCATGAAGAAGCTGAAAACGCTGTATCCATGGCTTGAAACTCTACCTTACTAACCCCCTTTTTGTTTTTAGTTCTCTACGAACTAGAAGGTGCCAGTAAAAAACCCTGCAACTCCAATTCGAAACATGTGTATAGGTACATGAGTGCACTTGACGACTTTGAAAGAATTAGGGAGAAGACTTAGGCTACAGCCTCTCCACTTTTTCGTGTACTGTTATGCCTTTTTCAGTTAGTTCGGCTAGGAACGCCTTTCTAACCTCTGGTTCCAAGGCCTCAGGGGGGATGACGCCCCTAGTTTTAATCTCTCCTTTTGCAAGCATTTTGGTGAAGGTTGAGGCTGGAACGCTGGTTACGTAGGCTACTGGGTTTGCTCCTGGCATCCTCTTCATCAATTCTTGAATGTCTGGAAAGAGAGAGTAAAGAATGTAGCGCATTTTTGCATCATCCTTCTGACCTTCAACGTCCACTGCGACGCATCCTCTCATGCTAATCATCCCAGTTGCAATCATTTTCTCCATATCTTCCATTGATGGAGTCGGTGGAACTAGGGCGAGAAAAACATCGCGGGGAGCCACCTTAACACCTTTGACATTTATGGGTTTATCATTCAGCAGGCCCAATTCAACTACGGCTTTAGCCAATGGAAAATCAGGTCCACCCATCTTAAAATCTACATATTTTACACCCCTACCTATGAAACGAGGTAGCGTTTCTGGTTCTTCATGGGAGTGCCAGAAAACGGTCTGTGGACCAACTGGGTCGGGAAAATTGTACACTTCCTCGCCACTAAACGGTGGAACTTTCTTGTATTCTCCATTTTCGTACACTATGGGTTCCTCTGCCATGTCAGTCCACGCCGTTTCAGGAGACCAAAACGAAGTGGGCTCTTTGCTCTCGACACCGCCCCATAGTCTTACACGTATTTCTTCCACGCTATCGAGTTTGTCAGTCGCTTGCGCTACAAGTACATTTGTAAATCCCGGAGATACTCCCGTGTCTATTAGCGCTGTTAGCCCGGCTTCCTTCCACCCATCGCTGAGCGCCAATTGTTTAGGCGGATATGAAGCTAGATCTTGGTAGTGTGCTCCAACGTTTAGGGCCGTCGCCATTATATTCAAGTTAAATTGGTCATTCCACGTCGTTGTGTTCACGATCACGTTCACGTCTTTAGCGGCTCGCGTTATATCATCGATGTTGTTTGCGTCAACACGATGGGTGTGCACTTTCTCGCTCTTTAACCTCTCTGCAAGTCGTTTAGCTTTTCCTAAATCTATGTCAGAAAGTCTAATTTCGGACACTTCTGGACTTTTAACAATTTCTGTTGCAATCACCGACCCTTGGGCTCCTGTCCCTACTATCAAAATTTTCATATGCAACACCATAGAGTAGAAGATAGTATAGTATTTCCTTTTTAAATTCTTTGAAACCTTAGCAATTTTAGTCTAGGCATTTCAAGAATGGTTGCAGACAGCATAGAAGGTTACGTAAACAATGATGCTGCATACTAAGAGAGATTTGAACAATGATGAAGCGAAATTTTCAACCAGTTCATTCATCCGTGCTGACCAATAAGCTACCGGAAGTCCCTTCAAACAACTCCTAAAATTAGTGTCTTGCAAGTTGAGTTTGCTCTGTACCTTTCTCATTCAACTTCTGAAAGAGCTTTTGAGCGACGTGCTTTCTTTTCATCCACTCGCTTTTTCAAATAGGTCTTGCGCTTTCTTTTTCCATACATCAAAGTCTTTAGGCGATGTAGGATAGTTATTGTAGTAGGCCTTCACTTTTTTTAGCATACTCGCTGTACGACGTAGTTCTTTGAGAAGAGAGACCTTTCTCAGTCCTCTGAAAATTCGGCGGGTAGCTTCTGTTATGTTAAGATGTAAATCCTCGCCCATGCTCGCCTTTAAGGCATCTTCCCCAGTGACCAAACGGTACTTCATGCCATAGTTTAAGTCGTCGTCGCTCAACCTTTGAAGAAGCATACGGAAAACATCCAAGCCCGCTTGCTTGGCTCCGTACGATTGCATATACCTAGCATTGTATAGCCATAGTCGTTCCCTGCTCACGTCTCTTCTTTCCATGGCTTCGATAATGGTTTTTCCAGCGAGGGCTCCACCCATCATGGATGGTCCCATTCCGCCTCCATGTATGGGGTTCACTTGGCAGGCAGCGTCTCCAACGATAATAACGCCGTTTCCTACCATACAGTCCAATGGTCTCCGTGTTGGAACCTGCCCTCCTCCCCCGCTTTTTATCGATGACCCTTTGAACAATGGTTGAGATAGGACGTGTTTGTAAAGCTGGTTTTTTGGGTTTGGAAAACCTTTGGACATGCTTGTCCCTAAACCTACATTCACTTTCGTGTCGCTCTCTGGAAAAATCCAGTAATATGCTCCGGGAGCAGCTTTTTGATTGAAGAAAATTGCGCAAAACTCTGGTTCAGCAATTGGTTCTGCTAATTCGCGAATTTCCCGATAGCAAATAGCGACATCTTTCGGGTCAACGTTCGTTTCGATTCCAATTTCGACAGGAAGTTTTTTTCGCAAAACAGCGGAAAAGCCACTCGCGTCCACTACGACATGAGTGTTTAGTTTAGTCTTGTTTTTTGATGTTAAATCCTTAACTACGACTCCTGTGACAAAATTATCTTTTATTATAGGCTCCACCGATTGAGTTGACTCGAGTAAGGTCGCCCCAGTGTTAATCGCTTCTCTTAATAGTCTCTGCCCAAAGAGGAGTCGATTAACAATAAAACCGTAAAGTCCCTCTCCCTTCACATGAACAAAGGTTTTCATGTCAGGTGAATGAACCGTGATTCCAACCATTCTTCGTTCCAATTCCTTTCCAGAAGGATAATCTAGGCTAAGACTGTTAAAATGATGCTTGCCTATAGCATCTCCGCAGACTTTGTTGCCTATTTCTTCTTTCTTTTTGCGGTCGATTAGACAAACTTCGAGACCAGCGTCAGCAACGGTTTTTGCAGTCATGCAACCTCCTGTTCCAGCGCCTACCACAATTACATCAAATTTTTTCAACTGTTGCTCCTCTGAACATTTAATTATTTATTTTGCATCCAAAAGCCTTCATAACGTTTACGATGCTTAATAGAGAAATGAACATACTGGTTCTTGCTGTGTGTGCACATCTAATCATTGTTCTAATTTGGATTTGGGGTCCATTCAAAAACGGAGGATTTAAATCGCAGTTTGAATCTACTCCCAGGCGGCAAATATCATGATTAGCGTTTAAATTCTCGGTTTTTATGATATAATTTCAAGTGCTATCTGTAGACGCGCCTGGATGACTTACAACCAATAGGAACACTTTGTTTCCTTTAATCTGATAAAGAATACGATAATCTCCCACTCATAGGGAATAGACTCTTTTCCATTCACCACGTAGGCGCTTTCCTGCGTGAGGATTAGTCTTCAGAACGTTGACTTCTCGAAGTATCCGAACTTGAACTTCTCTATCCAAAGCCTTGATTCTTTTCAAGAAGCGAGGCGCAAACCTGACTTCAAATCTCTTCTTCAAGGTTTAACTCTCGCATAAGCTCATCAAGCGGCCTGGTCTTACCCTCTTCAACCTCTTGCAAAGCAACCCTCAAATCCTCAACAAGCTCCTTATCCTGCATAACCTCAAGGGTCTCCAATAACTCATCCATTAAGTTAGCCGCTCTAGTCAACAATTCTTTCTCTTCAGAAGTTAAAAGAGTCATACCTTTTCACTAGAGTATAAATCTCCAGAGAACATTTTAACTCTTACCCTCAATATCGACCCGCAAACACCTGAAAATTACAGCAAATTTCGTAGTCTAAATAGGTTCAAATATCGGTTAAATTATCGGTTTTTGCTGAAGCCTTGGAATTCTATTGAGAATTGCGCGTATTATAGGAATTAGAGTTTTCGTAGTCCTTTTATCATGTCAATTATCCTGTCTTGGTACCCCAGTTTTCGATAAAATTGGTGAGCTTTTACATTAGGTTCAAATACTTCGACTCTTGAGACATCACACATATTTTCTTTGAAATGCATCTCCATTTTTTCCGTCAGCATCATGCCGATGTTTTGCCCTCTGTATCGTGAATCAACAAACAGTTCCAGTATTCTCCCAGACTTCAACGGTACACATTCAAGCAAAGTCTCAAATGACTGGAAATATGTTATACCTGCAATAAATCCAATAACACGATTTTCATGCTCTGCAACATAGATAAGTCCATTGTTCTCACTAATGTTTTTGAGCAACTTCCGAGTAAATACTTCACCGTAATCGGACATTCTTCTCGTGAATTTCATCTGATCAACAGCAACAAGATAGTCCTGTAACTCTTCCATACACTTAACAATGCTAGGTCTATCTGATGACTGATACATTCTAATCTTGACTTTCACGTTGTTTATCTCCTAAACTAATCTTGACCAATACGTATAAAGAACTATTTCATCATTGCCTGTGAATTTTTTCAGTAAAAATCGATAGTTTAAACCTCGACCTATCCACGGTGTCATGGTAGCCCGGGAGAGATTCGAACTCTCGTCAACGGGTCCAGAGCCCAGAGTAGCCCAGATCAAAATTCTTTCGTCATAAGCGACATAGATTGGGTTGTTTCAGATTTTTGGGAGTACTGCAAAGTTGAGGAGAGGTTGTCAAAGAAGGTTTCTAAGGATTACAAGAATGTTGCGAGAAGATTTCTGAAGCTTTCTGATGGTGAAGTTTCTAGACATGCAGTTAGAGAGTTCTTGAAGCTGTATGTGGAGAAAGCTCCGAGAACATACAACAACATTATTGATGCGTTGAAAGCGTTTATTGGAAGGTATCTCGGTAAGACAGAGTTGCTGAATGGTTTGAAGCACACTTATGTTCCAGAGAATTTTGAGAAGAAACTGCCAACGAGGGAACAGTTGAAGAAAGGATTTGAAGTACTGGAAAGTGACAAAGAAAGAGCGATCTATCTATTTTTTGCTACAACTGGACTTAGACGTTCAGAAGTATTGAATCTAACAAAGGATGATGTGGATTTCGAAACGAGATGTGTGAAAGCAAAACATGATACTAGAACTAAGAGAGCAGGAGTTACATTCTACAACAGTGAATGTGAAAATTATCTGAAAAAGTATCTTGAATCAAGAACAGACGAAAACAATAGATTGTTCAGAATTGGTTACAGACAATTCCTTCAAATATGGAAGAAAGCAAGCAAAGCAGCAGAATTCAAAATAACTCCACAAGTGTTGCGAAAGTGGCATTCGACAATTCTAGGTGAGCTGATGGTTCCAGATAGATTTGTGGATGTGTTTCAGGGAAGAGCACCACGAAATGTGTTGGCAAAACATTATACTGGAAAAGGACTTAAGAGACTAAAAAGAATATACAATAGAGTTAACATGACAGTGCTAAACTAGGAGGTGTAACTTTTTGAGTTATGTACTGCATGAACCAATTCCACACATTTTTTACGGAACAGAGGACTACATATTTTGCATCAAACATTCATGCAAAGAGAGGTGTGTTAATCAATGATGCAGGATGAGTTCCCAAAATGCCCAATATGTGGCTCAACTGATGGCTATGAGTTATCTGGGATAATAGGTAAATACGCAAAGTGTCATAAATGTATGGCTAAATGGCAAATGTTTGAGAAAAACAAGCAAATATTGGAACTCAAGCTGCATGAACTTCCTAAAGATGGACGCGGCGTGTCTACAATTGTGAGCACGAAAGAACCTTTATTCACAATTTTTGGAACGCGTCTTCCAGCTGACTTCTGGAAGAATCTGGAACTTGAGAGAAAAATAAGTTGGGAATTCCTTTCGAAGGGAATTAGTCCACAGACTTCAGAAGCTCTAATAGTCGATGACGGAGAGAGAATATTATACCATTGGGAAGGACTTCGAGAAGTGCGAGAGAAGAAAGTTGTAAAGGGAAATACTGTAGAGACTATAGTACCGGAGCCTGGGTTCTTGTTGTTGTCAACCAATAGACTATGTTGGTTGCAGAAACGTGTACGTGGCATTTGGAAAAAAACGTCGTCGTTTCTGGTTGGTTGTGAAATACCCTTTGAAGAGATCAAGAGCATTTCAGGGGACACTGGAAACAGTACAGAATGAGGATTCTATAAGAAAATTTCTATTGTGGATAACAAGGGTGAAAACACATTCGAACTAAAATATGCGTTTTTAGAGACATTTAGACCGACAGTAGAGAGTGTCATTGAAACCAGAAGAAAAGAAATTGAGGCAAAAAAGAAGAAAGAACGACTTCACATTATGTTGGACTTTTCTTTCTTAAAAACGTACATGGAGAAAGGCGGTATAATCATGAAAGTGTTGAAATGCCCCCATTGTAGCGGTAGTATAGAATTTCCGAAAGGTGGAAACAAAATAAAATGTTCTTACTGCAGCAAAACAATTTATGCTCAAGATATCTTCGAGAAGGTAAAGAACCTTTTGGAATGATGGTACTTACGCATTAAGACAAGACTGGAGAATACCTACAGAATTGATCAAACAATCTCTCAGCAATATTAAACGCCTTCACATCATCTACAGCAAACTCAACCTCAAACTTTCTCTTCATCTAAGACAACCGATGATAACATCTACCTTTCACACTCATAAATTAGTTGATGTCTATGCTCTCCTAGTTATGACTTTACTGATACCTGCCTGCGTACAAAAAATGGGGGAGGTGCGTTTTATTCGCCAGACAGCACCATTGCCTTTAGTATTGGTCTCAGGTTCTGACTCTGACTTATGGCAACCCAGTCAGCTTGCATATCTATGAGTAGTCGAGTGATTTCTCCTGCTCTTATTTCGAAGTGCACCTTGATATCAATTCGTCCAGGTGGAACTCTAAGGTCTACTGTTTCTCCGTTGATATAAGTGGCATTGGCTGTGGTTATGGTCATTCTCAGCTTGGTGTAATTCCCTGGCGGAATCTCGGTGATTGAGAGGTCTCTAGTTACATTTTGTAGGGCCAATATGTCAACGTAAACCTCGGATACGCCGTCAACGAAAGAAAGTTTTTCCCATGTCTCATTTCCATCTTCGATTCTTTGGGCAGAGAGGTTGCCTATGGTTACGTTGAGATGCTTCAGCTCCACTGGGGCGTCAGTTAGCTTCACGATCAAAGTTCCAGTCTTCGAGACAAAGGTGGGAAGCCTTATTCCTGAGAACACTACGCTAGCAATTATCAAAGCAGCCGTCAGAACTCCAACAGTTCCGTACAAACTCAGCTTTCTATGGTCGTACCCCATCGTCAGTCTCACTTCCTCAAAAGATAGGTGCAGCACGATATTTAATTCAATACTTTTGAACAGCGTGTTCAATTTTTTGAACAGCTTACATTTGAGTGGTTTTGTGTAGTTCGAGCATGCATGCCGACAAAAAAGGGAAGTGATTGTTGTGTATCCGCACTTGTATTTTCTTGTGGCTATCTATAGAGCACCGAGCTCTTCTAGAAGTACAACCAATGAAGCTAATGCAACAGTTGTTTGGGCTATTGAGACAAACTTGTTTTCAGCCAAGTCTTTAATGGTTTTAATCCCGAAGGCTCTTTTGAGGAGAGCTGCATCTTCATCAGAAACTCCTGAGATTGCAGAGACCGGTTTATTCGCCAGATTCTCATATTCTTTCGATTCAAAGTGTTTATCTAAGATGTGCCCGGAACATTCTGAGAAGCAATTAATTCCTTGAGCAAGCCTCACAAACTTATTCCCGGCAAGGTCTTGAACTGTTTCAATTCCGAAAGCTTTTTTCAAGTTTGCAGCGTCTGTTTCACTCACTCCACTTATTGCTGCAACAGATGCCCTAGCCAGCTCTACTATGTTTTTGTTCTCATACGGTTTGTCGTAAAACTTTACAATGAAGCCAGATTTCTCCATTTAGATCTACCTCTCTTATGCTGATCTTAATTCTCTGATCAAAGTGGATTTAAGATTTGTCTGTGTGTGTACCTCAGCCTGAATGTCCAATTGGGACTACACTTGAAATTGTGAAGAGGTGAGAGATTGTTATTATTGAGCAGGTCAGAACTAGCAGCATGCATGAGAAAGGACAAGTGAACCTCGATTTTCTAATTTCTATTTTCTAAACTAATTATTTTTTTAGAAAATTCCAATTTTTTCTCTCCGTTTAGAATTTAGAAATTAGAAAGTTATCTGAAAAGTGAGAGACGAAATCCGAAATATGCAAAGTTGAAGATGGTTCCGTAAATGGAGAGGCTGAAGAGAACTAAGAGGTTAGAGAGGTGGCTAGTGAACTTGTTTGGGTTCTTTCGAAGTTAAGATACTGAAAAACTTCATGTTCTTGAGCCTATTTCTGCAATAGAGAAGTAGCGAACAACATGAAGCATAGAAAAGAACGTCACCGAGTAAACCTTGCCATAAAAGTGAGTACTCAGAAAAGTGGCTTACAACAGGTCCACAACCGTACTTATACACGCCCTCGACTGAGGAAAGCCAAAAGAATGGTAAACCATAACTCGTTTGCTTCAAAGGTTTTTTGAAAATTAGCATTACACAGAGCTCCAAACTTGGAGGAATATGATATTCGAATTTGTATACAGTTGATATGAACGTCAAAACAACTCCAAGAATAATGACCCGTGCCAAAAACTTTGTAACCTTAACTTTACTGATCTGCATCGTAGGTTAACCTACACTATTACACGGCTTGCCCAAACTTAATTCTACACATTAGAACGCTGTGTTCTGAAACTCGTACAATACCAAGCCTTTCGGTAAGAAATGCATCTAGGCCTGAGAGAGGTAGACTTATAGCGCGAAGCACACGGATACGCTATTCATTCAGAATTAGATATGAAGTTACAGAAAAAATTGCATAAGTCAAAGCTGTGAGCAAAAATGGAGCAGCAAAACCCCATATTGAAACAAGAAGTCCAGACAAAGCCAAACTCAACGTCTCTCCAACATGAAGCCCCGTCATCAACAACCCAATGTCAGTCCCATAAGAACTCTTATTGGTAATTCTCGACAAAATTCCCTCCTGACCGATACTGGTCATGCCTTCAACAAAACCATAAGCAATCAAAAGAGCACCAGCGAGAACTGAACTTAGAAATCCAAGCAAAAAGAATGTACCTGAATATAGTATTCCACTTAAAAGAACAAGTCGCCTCATATGACTGCTTTTCGAAAAAAGATAAGAAAAAATGCCAGCTAACAAGATCTGCGCGCCAAGAATCAATCCAATAGTCTCGGCCGAAAAACCAAGATTATCCAAAAACAAAGGTTTAACAAAACCACCAACGAAGCCCCAAGACAAGCCCAACACAAAGAATAAAATCAGGAAAATTTTGAAAAGCCTTTTTTTCTTCCTGGGATCCAAAAAATGCAAAGCCTCCTTTACACTGAACCGTTTCTTCTTTTCATTAGGCAGTAAAAAGGACAAGAAAACCACAAAAAGTCCAATCAATGCACAAAGCATCATCGTTCCTTCATACAAAAACCAAATGACAAAAAAACCAGTCAGTAAGCTGCCAACAGCAAAAGCAACGTACATGCTTGCTCTCAAATAAACCAGAATTCTCCAATGCCTTCCGTTCTTTTCCAGAAGGAAAGGTCGATTCACAGCCCATAACGCACCCTGCTTAGTTCCCTCCATAACTTTCCCAAACAAAAATTCCACAGGAGTGTGAGCAAAATAGTAGATTAAACCCGAAATAGCGCCTAAAAATCCATTAGAAACAAAAAAAGGTTTTCGACCCCAAAAATCGGAAACAGTAGCAAAAAATATCCTGCCAAACTGCATAATCAACGGCAAAGACGCAAACACAAGCCCCATAACAACAATGTCAATGTTCCTTTCCTTCATCATTAACGGCAAAGCAATTGCAAAGATGCCACTAACAAAAGAATTCAGAATCTGAATGAAGAGCACAGTCCTAACCTGATTCAAATATTCCACTTTAGACGATTTCTACTATGCTCTTATGTTTAAAGCTACCGTTCATACATGCAAAATTTCCCTTAGCCTCTCTGTTCCCGACAGTCTCTCTATATCAATCTCAATAATCAACAACTGTCTATTGTATCATACATAGCATACGCAAGCATCAAACTTATAACATAGAACCTGCCAGCCTCCTCGCATGCAAAGGAGTGCGAATGCAAAATGACCAAGAAAAGAAATGTTGTATTGTATCTAGATACTGAATTAGTTAGAAAAACGCGTGAATTAGGTTTTAATCTTTCAAAAACGTGTGAGAACCACTTGAAACAGTTGATAACGCATTTTTCAGTCTTCAATCAGTTGAATAACTGCTCAATGTACCATTACTCTTTGCCACTTGTTTGTATGTATGCATGCGAAGAAAGGGAAAGCCACAAGAACAGCCGTCAAGGCTTTAACGTAATTCTAGGTGCGTGCATTTTTCCATTCAAGAAGTCTTACTCCACGAGTGTGAACATTTCGTGCATTTGAAGTGCTCTACAGTTCTTTCTCTTCTAATACCTGCATGCTCACCTGAGACTCCAGAGAACCATCGGAATGCTTTATTGTTTCCACATTTTGGACAAGTCTGAGAGACTTTGACGTATTCATCTTCTGAACTATTAACTACGCGGATTGCACTAGTGCGCTCTGTGTTGACCTCTTCTGTTTGCAATCTAGTCTTTGCACGAATCAGATATCCACATTTTCGACATAAGAAACCATTCTTCGTCTTCTTCATGTAGGAACCACACTTTTCACAAAACTTCATTGTCAATCACTTACGCGAGTATCGAAAGTCTACGCAAACAAATCCACTAGTTTTTCTATGTTTTTCTCATACGTGTTTTCATTCCAGAATAGAACTTCAACGCCATATTCTTTCTTCCATTTTTCAATACAACAATTTTCTACTTCTCTGAATGAAATTGGATAACGATCTAGGTAATTTCTCTTGTAGTGCTCCTTCCTCTCAGCAAGAAACTTTTTATCCATATACCCAATAGGTTCAAAGACCACTACCTTTTTGGGTTGATACCTTCGACTTATCTTCCTCACCTTACTCAACGTATCCCTGTAACTAGGAGCAGCAACCACTTCCAACACCAATAACAATTGATTTTCATGAAGCACAAACAAATCCGGTTCTTTCCAACCAGCACCTCTCAAAAACATTTTTCCTTCTCGAATCGTCGTAAAACCCTTTTCATTGAATGCCCTTTCCAAAAAACTCAACCATCTATCATGTTCTTGTATTTCAACGCCAATTTCCTTTTCACCAACCATTCTTACAACCTCATTAACGTTATCAATTCTTTTGAAAATTTCTTATATTAATATTAGCAAATAGATAAGGGAAAATCGAAAGAAAAAACGGAAATCAGTGTTTTCCTCTTTTCCTAGCCTGCTTTTCAATAGATTTTCTCTTTCTCTCTTTCTTGCTCTCTCTGCAAGACATTTTCATCACCACTTCCACTTGTTCTTATGAGTTTTCTAATTTTATAAGTTTCTATAGAAGGAAAAAAGTAGAAGCTTATGAAAAATGAATTTAATTATAAATTAGAAACTTAGAAAATTTTTAGCTCCATTGGATGCCCGCATACACATCTACAGATTTTGCCAAGGTGGTGATTGATACACCGCACTCAGTTTTTGAATAACTGTATCCAAGTCTACTATGATTTTCGTGCAATCACTTTCGTCTACAATTGTTCAAATCATCATATTTCGGTGATTTGAATGGGTTCAGATAAGGTTGAGAGTGAGAGAAAGATAAGAAGGGTTGTGAATGTTGTAGAGCTAGGTGATGAGTCGGTTTATGTCAGGCTGGTAGATGGGAAAAAGTATCTTTTGAATGGCGACGGTTGCTGGAGATGTGGAAGTACTGCCACATGTTTTGGAAATATGATGGATAGCTACGAAGTGGAAGTGATTTGTGAGTTTGACTTCTACGATGAAGTACAATGTCTGTTTCTCTGTCTGCTGCAATATCGAGTAACTAAACTAGCAAATTGGCTATGTGAGAAGCTTCAGAGTATGCAAGCATGCAGATTAGTTGATGTGTTTGATAGAACAGTTCAGCTAGTCAATCAGAAAAGCTGAACAATTTTTTTTTCTTTTGAAAAAATCGTATATAGAATTCTATATAAGAAAAAATCCAAAGAAATTACCAAAAGCCAACTTCTTCTGCTTCCACAATTTGTGCACAGTTAGAACAGAGTCCTCCAACTTCGCAGTCTTCGCAGAGGGGAGCACTACAGTAAAGACAGTGGGTTACTTCATCTTCTGGAATATCTTTGTCGCAGTCAGAGCACTGCTCCATTTTTTTAGTCACTCACAATTGATGTCTGTGCCTTTCAAGTTATAACTTTGCTGTTCTGTGGGACTACAATAAAATCTGAGGAAATTGGAAAATTATTGTTATTGAGCAGGTCAGAACTAGCAGCATGCATGAGAAAGGACAAGTGAACCTCGATTTTCTAATTTCTATTTTCTAAACTAATTATTTTTTTAGAAAATTCTAATTTTTCTCACGGTTTAGAATTTAGAAATTAGAAAGTTATCCAAAAACTTGAAAGATGAAATCCGTAATGCACAAAGTTGAAGATGATTCTGTAAATGGAGAAACTGGAGGGAACAAAGAGACGAGAGAGAGATTGACTAAAGGCCTGAGTACACATGAGTATTGCGCATGTTTACCTCTCAACTAATAGTTTACAATACTCGCAATACATGAAGTTGACAATACCCTTTGGTAACTCTCTTCCGCACTTTGGACAGACTTTCAATGTTGTTGACTTCCTTTTGTTAACATTTGCGCTTTTTGATCGGCATATAGAGTTTTCATTCGTATCTTCTAATTGTAAGTGTTTGTTCTCCGACGTCAAAAGCCACATTAACTCTAACTGATGTTTCTGTCTTGAATGGAAACATCGAGTCTTCAGCTAAATCCTTAGGAAGATAGATGAGATATTTGCCATCTTTTCTTCTGAACAGCCTTCCTTTTCCTTTAGAGACCATGTTGTACCACCACCATTAAACTTTTTGTCAAGCAGAACACACTAACCCAAAATATACTTTGTGGACACACCAGTCAAGTTTTTGATCCGTTTAATCAAGGAGCATAATCTTTTTTAATCACTTTCATTCGGAATAGTGGGATGCACACGCATCATTTATTCAATGCAATTCTGCGCGCGCAGAATGATGATGAATGATTTCATCACTAATCGGAGGCTGAAGAGAGCATTTCCAGCCCAACTAAGTGAATCTCGCTTTCACACTTGTTGCATTGAATTGTTATCTCTTCAAGATTTTGATTTCTAACTTTGGTGTCAACGATTGTGTATACTGCTTCTGTTTTATCGTCAGGCGATATCATGACTCGGCATTTTGGGCAAGGGAAATCTCCTTCTCCCTTAATTTGGTTTATGTCAACCTTGAAGATTGTATGATTAGATTGTTTCATTGTTCTGTGCTCCTTCTTGTGCACGTACCTATAACTAATCTATTCAAAGAGTTTATCTACCGACTCCATGTGATTCAAGAACTCCTTTCCCTTCTCAGTTGTTCTATACATCGTCAAAATATGTTTGTTCCGCTTAGTTGCTATGTTCTCCAGGAACCCGTCTTCAACAAGCTTATCCAGATACTCGTAGATTTGTGCATAGCTTAGTTTTGCCTTGTACATGATGTGTGTCTTGAGCTTAGCTTCTTTCGCTGTATTCAATATCTCAGCAATAATCTCGAGCCGGTCTCTCCGTTTGGTTGCATTTTCCATGTGCACACACTCAATTATAGAAGAAACTTCCATAGGATAGGTAATAAAGATTTCGCATAATTGAGTCACAAAATCGTAACTCTAGCGAAAATCTTATATCATATTTGAATTAATAATTCAACCCATGCCCAAAGATAGGATGATGGAACTTCTCAATGAACTGTTGAAGAATTCTAAAAGAAGCGACAGAGACCTAGCAAGAATTCTAGGGTTGTCTCAGCCAACAGCAACGAGAATGAGAAGAAAACTGGAGAAAAACGGATACGTACGGGAGTATACAATCATACCGGATTTTGCTAAGATTGGATATGAACTCATGGCTTTTACATTTATGAATGTAATTCGATACGATGAAAAGACCAGTGAGCCACTTAGAGAACTTGCTGAAAAAGCCCACAAATGGGCTATGGAAAACCCGAAAATCATACTTGGAGCTGCTGGCGATGGCATGGACGGTAAAAACTGTATGATGATTTCATTGCATAGAGACTTCACAGACTATTCTAGATTCATATCACAATTTAGAGGCAAATGGTCCAGTTACCTCCGCGACATAGGGAGCTTCCTCATTTCATTCAAAACCACAATGATTAAGCCACTCGCTTTCAGATACTTAGAAATAGGTCCCGAAACAATTAGCGACTACAAAATCAAAAAATAGTTCTCGCGCGCACAATATTCAAAGCGTTTCATTCAATAGAGAGGTTGAGGTATGTCTGCGCACAAAAAGCTCTTGTGTTCATTGGACAATATAACATTAGGTGGTTAGTTTATGAAAGTTAGCAAATTGAATGGAAAAAGGGTTATTACTTCAAACGCTTACACGCTTGGAGAAGTAGAAGGAGCTCATGCAGACACAAATGAATGGAAAATCACTCATCTGGACGTAGGTTTGACTAAAGAAGCTACAGCTGAGCTTGGGTTCAAGAAACCTATTCTTGGATCTGTAACTGTTTGTCTGCCTATTGCTCTTGTTAAAGCACTTGGTGATGTGATCACACTAAATAAATCCCTTCAGGAACTAAAAAACCTCAAAGAATGCAAAGCCCAGTGAAAATGGAACACAGACAAGAAAGTATATCCTCGCAAAATACCTCATAGTATGCGCATATCCCAAAAAAAGTAAAAGTTGGGTAATGTTCACCGATACTCTTCTTCATTAGTCTATTTCTTGATTGCTAACTTTGCCCCACAAACAGAGCATTTACCTTGGGCCGTAATTTTTGGTTGCTCACGCACTTCTGCCCCACATAACCCACATTTTGCCAAGAACACACCTCCACAAATTGACTTATATTATCTAGATATACTTGTGCATATAACTTTTTGGAACACACATTAGTCTACTGATGCGGAATATCTTATGTTTAATTATGAATGATGAGATCACTGAACTGTGTTACCCAAATACACATAAAAACACTTAATGCAAACACCAAACTTATAACATAGAACTTGCCCCCCTCGCATGCAAAGGAGTGCGAATGCAGAATGGGCAATAAAAGAAATGTTGTATTGTATCTAGATACTGAATTAGTTAGAAAAACGCGTGAATTAGATTTTAATCTTTCAAAAACGTGTGAGAACCACTTGAAACAGTTGATAACGCATTTTTCAGTCTTCAATCAGTTGAATAACTGCGAAAATACCGTAATTAGTGGTAGCCCGGGAGAGATTCGAACTCTCGTCAACGGGTCCAGAGCCCGCCATGCTTGACCGCTACACCACCGGGCTTCTCCAGCCTACTTAAGAAGCCATCTATTGCTTCCTAATAAATTTCTCATCATATCCTGCAGTTAAGTTGTTGATTAAATCCTTTCTCTGCTTCCGCACATCAAGAACCGTCTCTTTGACAAGTTTCAAAGCACCTTCCGATTCCTTCTGAGAAACGTCTTCAACATCAAAGGCTTCTATCGCCGTCTCATAAATCCGTGTAGAGGATTCCTTTAAACCTCTCAAAGACCGAAAAAGAGTTGTATAGTCAAGCTTAACCCCTTCTAAGGCGGAGACCAGCCAAGCGTAGTTCTCCAGCAAATCAACCATAACATGAAGAATATAATGTGAAGCCTCAGCATATGAGGCAGCGTCAATAATTTCTTGTGACCGCGCGATCATGCCTTGCAAGAACTCGGGCTTCCCATAATACTTCAATTTAGATTTGACTTTGAAATGTGCAGAATCAAGAACTGAAGCGTTATTTTTCATAAAAGACGCAACATGTTCCCACGTAGCTCTGAACAATTCAAGCTTCCTTTCAGTGTCGCTACGACTCAATCCATACAACTGGGATGCAGCAAGATAGGCAGCGAAAAACTTCGGATGGCCCAAATCATTGGCGGACCTTTCGAGAGCTTCAATAAAATGGCTGTTCGATATGGGTAGCAGCCTAGCCTCCACAAGAATCTTTAGGATTGATTCTAATCCCATGCTCGCGAATACGCGGGTACTTTGGAAATCTCTTTTAGCGTAAGCCGAAGCCGCCCTGCTTAAATATATGTCTGATTCAACTAGATGCGCCTCAGTTCGAACGTCCACACGCCCAGGCTTCAGATAAACTTGAGACAACCACTCCTTCGTGTTCGTCAACAACCAGTCTCTATCGTGTAAGACAACCACTTCGTACAGTTTTTGATCGATCTCGAGTGGAATCGGACTCCTCAACCATTTCTTAGGTATATAGTTCAAGTCCACAAACAGACCATCACACTTAAGACGATCAAGGTATTCATAGTTGAAGTTCCGTTCGCTTATAATTAGCAAATCCACGTCGCTGCTTGAGACTGCGTCGCCTCGGCTCCAGCTTCCGAATAAACCGACACCTGAAACCGTTTCTTTCCTACTTAAGCTGCGAACAATCCTCTCTAAGATGATGCGAATTTTCTCATGGAGACGAGCCAAGTCCACCCCTTCTGCTCGCCACACAATTAATATCAGTTTAACGCTACTATACTGTAAATAAAAAGATGCTGTACACGAACGAGTTGAAAAGTGATTCTTGAGGAATCTTTAATAATTTATCTTAAAACTTTATGGAAAATACGGTTAAAAAAATCGCAAGATTTATATATTAAAACATCGCATGAGTAAAAGCACGGCGGGGCCAGATGGACGCCTTCTGA
>CAYFTS010000113.1:0-19756 GCA_964346135.1 uncultured Candidatus Bathyarchaeia archaeon
TTTGCTCACGGGACGACATTCCGCTATCTTCACCCAGTCGCCTTCTTTGGCGTCAATGCATGGTGGATTGTGAGCTGCCATGTGACCGTGTCTCCGCTCATACCGCTTGAACTTTGGCAAGTAATGTAGATAATCACGTCGTACAACAGCGGTTTTTTCCATCTTAGAGCTGATGACTGTTCCTTCTAACACACGTCCTCTGATGGATAGCTTTCCGTGAAATGGGCAGTTCGGATCATCGCAGGTTTTTCTTGGTTTCTTCAAAGAAAGACCACTCATTCACCATAGTCTCCTAAGTCGCTTTTTGATTCTGTCTTCAGGTCTTCCCACAATGGCTTTTCCGTTGATCTCTACAACTGTCCCATCAGATAGAGTGAAATGGAAAGTAGCTGTTTCTTTCACAACGGTCTTATTCTTGTTTTTATGGGTTATCATGAGGGTGCTATGAGTTTCATCGACTACATTACCCTCAATACCC
This sequence comes from uncultured Candidatus Bathyarchaeia archaeon, assembly GCA_964346135.1. Classification (GTDB taxonomy): domain Archaea; phylum Thermoproteota; class Bathyarchaeia; order Bathyarchaeales; family Bathyarchaeaceae; genus B1-G15. The sequence continues at coordinate 479 of CAYFTS010000113.1, forward strand.
ACGTAGTTAGGGTTAGAACTTTTAACCACCTTAGCATTGAGTCCAATGAACTCATGTTGAAGGATGGCTGGCGTGACTTTCACTTTTTCTCTTCTCCTGCTTGACTTTCTTCATTTTCTACGGTGAGAATGCGAGCAATTGCCTTGCGTAGTTCTCGAACTCGGGCGGGGTTATCTATGGCTCCGCCAGCTTTGACCATTGTTTTCAGCCTTAGAAGCTCGGTTCGTAGTTCCATAACTCTTTTTTCGCGCTCTTCAGAAGACATTTCTCGGATATCTTTTAGTCTAATGATTGGCATGTTATTCTTTGACCTCTGCAGTTTTTGTGGGTTTTTTGGTCTTTTTGGGTTTTTTCATCCTTTTCGTTCCTTTCGTCTTTTTAGTCTCTTTGGTCTCTTTAACCTCTTTAGTTTGCGCAGGTTCCTTAACCTCTGCGACTTCTTCAGTTTCAGTGGTTACAGTCTCAACAGTTTCAGGTGCTTCTTCTTCTGGAACTTCAAGTATCTGCACTTGATCAGGAAACTTTGCGTCTGGAGGCATTATTCGCACTTTTACTCCAGAGATGCCTGGTTTCAGCTGAACATGCATCTCCGCTTTTCTCAAGTGTTTTGTCACTGGTTCTCCGCTTTTGGGTAGATAGCCTGCACGGAACTTTTCGTATCTAGCCCTGTCTGTTCTCAGTTTTCCGCTGATGATAATCTCGGCGCCTAGTGCTCCTGCTTCCATGATTCGGTTTAACGCCCAAAAACCAGCTCTTCGATAGTGAACGCCTCGCTTTAAGGCTGAGGCTACACGTGCCGCTATAACATGTGCGTTGAGTTCTGGAATTTCGATTTCAGCCACAGAAATTTGCGGGTTGGGCAGCTGGAACTTTTCTTCCAGAACTTCTGCGAGTTGTTTTATGGTTTCTCCGCCTCGTCCAATTACTATGCCAGGACGCATAACATAGATAACTATGTTAGTGCCAAGCGGAGTTTTAGTGATGTCCACTCCACCGTAACCTGCTCTTTCAAATTCCATCCGCAAAAATTCGTCGATTTCAGTCTTTTTAACCGATTCTTCTATAAAATGTTTAACTACAGACACTAAGTTTCCTCCATCTGTTCCAAAACCAGTTCTACATGGCATGTTGTTTCAAAGCGAGGTGAAGAGCGGCCGAAAGCTCGTTGAATATATCTTTTAATTTTCATGCCTGGATACGCGGATGCATGAGTGACTTTAAGTCTTTCTATGTCAAAGCCTTTATATTCGGCATTTGCCTCTGCGCTCTCTAATACCTCTAAAACTTTTTGAGCCGCTTTGACTGGATATTTGCCTGCGTAGGCCTTCTGCAATCCACGTCTGTGCCCTGCCTTTTTCTTATGTCGGCGGAAGGGAACTGGCTCCTTTTTCAGGATAACTTGATTAAGAAAGTGTTTAGCTTGGTCCAGTTTCATCCCATTAATGGTGTTGCATACTTCTCTGGTTGCTTTAGGGGATACTCTGAGCTCGCGTCCGCTGGCTTTTGCTGTTCTTTCAGGATCTAGGTTTAGCACGGAATATCCCCATTTCGGCATGCGAATCTACCAACTTGCAAATCAACTGAAGTATGGGAACTTATATGCTTTTTTATCTTAAAAGATATCTTGCCCTCAACGCTGTTTGCGTTATGAATAAAAAAAATCTTAACCTAAAATAATTGAATAGGTATTTTTCACAAAATCTACGTTGCCTTTTAGAGAATATTTTGTTCCAAAATTTTAACTATCTTTTTTGCGGCTGCGCCATCGCCGTACGGTGAAACTTTTGGAAGCTCCCTTTTCTCATGTAGGATGTGTTCTATAGCTGTCAGAAGCTTTTCTTTCTCCACACCAACTACTTTCGCAAAACCCGCTTCAACCGCTTCAGGCCTCTCAGTGGAAAGCCGAATTACCAACACAGGTTTCCTTATTGGAGGAGCCGTTGCTTCTTCCTGTATTCCTCCAGAATCAGTTAACAGTATCTCGCAGTTTTTCATGAGCACCATAAAGTCGAAGTAGCCTAGGGGCGGGAAAAGCTGCAAGTTTTCAGAAGAGGAAAACTTTTTCCACATCTTTTGTTGGCGCAGTCGCTTCTTGGTTCTCGGATGAACAGGATATATGATGGGTATGGGTGCTTCAGTGAAAGCTTCAGCAAAATGTTTAAGCACAGTTGGATCGTCAACGTTTTCAGCTCGATGAGCAGTTACAAGCGCAAACTTTTCGAATTTTATCTTTTCCAGTATGTTGGATTTTCTCTCTGCCATAGGAAGATGCTGTATAACAGCGTCAATAACCGTGTTTCCAGTCGCGTAGATTTTGCCCCAAACGCTTTCCCTCTCCAAGTTTTTTCGAGCATTCTCTGTGGGAGCAAACATGTAAGTGGAAATATGGTCCACTAAGCGCCTGTTATGTTCCTCTGGCATGCGCAAATCAAAGCTTCTCAGTCCAGCTTCTACGTGGCCAACCGGGACGTTGAGTTTTACGGCTGCAAGGGCGGAAGCTAAAACTCCATTAGTGTCGCCTTCCACTAGCACTATTTTCGGCTTAGCCTTTTTAATGACTTTTTCAACCAGCGTCAAAATTCTTCCCGTCTGCAACCCAGGTGAGTAAGCTCTAACTTTAAAGCCGTATTCTGGCTCTGGCAACTCCAGTTGCTCGATGAATTGCTGAGACATCTCATAATCGTAATGTTGCCCACAATGAACAAAAGTGTAGAGCGTAGAGTTTTCTTCTAAAGCTCTGATTATGGGGGCCATCTTGACGATTTCTGGTCTAGTTCCAACGATGACCATGCAGCCGTTAACGATTATGCATCACCTTCCTTTTCCTTTTCTCATTGTCCAACATAAAATTCATGTGTAGTTTTTAGTGCTTTCCAGTACATCTCCGTGTTTCCTATGTCTATTCTTTTTTCTCCCTTATGCAGTTCCACAGCGTAGACCTTGCCTCCTCTGTCTATTAAAGATTGTATGGCTGGGATCAGTGACACTTCGCCGCTCTTCTTAAGTGGTTTTACTTTCTCGATTTCAGGGTAAATGTTGGGTTTAAGCAGGTATGCTGTGACGTCGGATATGTTCGAGGGCGGAATCTTGGGCTGATAGACGATTGTTTTCACTTCATGCAGTCCTTCTGATACTTGTTTGCCCGCTATGACTCCATAGATGGTTGGGTCTTCAACCCTTGCGGCGAGGAAAGCTGCGTCTGCATTTCGTTCCTTAAAAACCTGTATCAGTCTTTTCAGGTGGCTGTTTTCGTCTTTAGACAGGATTAAGTCGTCTCCCATGTGGAGCAGAAAGGAATCTTCACCAGTGAAGTTCTTTACTCTGCGAACTGCGTCTCCCGTGCCTCTTGGTTTCGGCTGGTCAGCAAACACTATGGTGGAGTTGTTTACTTTATTGTAGAATTGCTGCATCTCTTCAGTTTGCTCTGGCTTGTTCGTTTCTTTAAGGTATCTTATGAATTCCTGGTCAGGTGTGAAATGTTTTTTCACTGCTCTTCTAACCTTATTACTCACCACGAAACAGAATTCTCTAAATCCCACATAGTAGAGTTGTTCGAAGACTACTTGTGAAACAGGTTTTACGCAAGGCTTCTTGTTTTTCCCCAATGCGAATATGGGTAGCAATACTTTGGGTGTTTCTTTGGTTGCGGGCAGAAGCCGTGTTCCGAAACCCGCTGTTAAGATTACCGTCTTCAACACTGCAACCTCTTGCTTCAGCTTAGTTTCACTGAACATAACATTTAGGTTTAACGGAAAAATCTTGGTGGCACCTATAAAAATCATGGTGTGAATATTCACTAATTTTTGGTTTCTTCACATCTTTTAACAATGAATGAAAATTCTAGCTGAAAAATCACCTAAGGAACTTGTCGTGTTTGAGGATGGCGTGCAAAATGTTAACGGGCTCTTGATCTAACTCTAGGCTCAATTAACGTCCATAGCCATTCTACGAATTCCCTTAAGTTCTTTGTCTGTATGTAAACGTCTCCTGGACCAGTGATTTGGGTTACTAAACCTTCTCCGCCTAGTAAAGTCTCTTTTAATCCTCCAAACTTTCTAACGTTGTAGCTGCATGTGTCAGTGAACGCTACCAAATGGAAATTGTCAACGATTAATGTTTGTCCAGCCTTTAGGGTATGTTTGTCTATAGCTCCAAAAGTGTTTATGAATAAGGTGCCATCGCCCTTGACTTTTATCATGAATACGCCTTGACCGAATAAGCCTTTAGTGAAACCTTCCCATTTTACATCTAAATCCACATTTTCTGTTGATGCTATATATGCAGCTTTTTGTATCACATAGCCTTGATCTGAATTAACCTCTAATGTTTCTATGTCACCTACAGGTGCTGAGACAAACGCTACTTCTCCCGCGCCTCTCGAAGCTATGTAATCGTTCACCCAGAAAGATTGACGCCCCAAAAGTTTCAAACCGATGCTTCCGAGAAGACTTCTCTCTCTTTTCCGTGTATGGACCTCTAGAATAGGATTCATATAAGTCATTGAACCCGCTTCAGCCGTTATCTTTTCACCTGACTCCAAATCGACAACAAGCATCGAATAAGACGGCTTGTACTTTATCTCATATTTCATTTAAAACCCTCTTCTCAAATATCTATACAACATGTTTTTAATTTTTATGGGACTCACTCAATAAAAAGCCGTTTTTGGATGACCTTTGTCCACATCTTAGTTGAGATCAGCAAGAGAAGAAGCGAGTCAGGAGGAGAAATGTTTTCGTGGTTTAACAAGTCAAGTGAAAGGCAGCTATGACCATCTTACCCGACTGAACGAGACGATTAAAAGTTTTGTATGCTTCCCCAGTTCTCTGAATAATCAATTCAACCCCTCTGGACTTAACATATTTTTCAGTTTCAGGCAAAACCTTCACCAGTCCTGAGTAGCCCGTGCCCACCACGAGTACATTCGGCTTCTCTTTAAAAGCCTCTTTAATGTCTTCCACACATAGTTGGTGGCCCTCCTTCCTCCACCAGTCAGCTTTAACCTTGTCTGGAAACACTATCACATCGCTGGTGTATCGTTGCCCATCGATGACTATTTCCCCGAAGTGGTAGGACTCTATCACGTTTATTCCTCTACATGAAATAGTACGGTAGTTTCAGTTTTTGAGTTTTGCTGTGTTTAGATACAAATTTATTGTTCTCCTACAGTTGTTATAGTTGAGGAGCCAAATAGGTTGTCCAAGAGAGTTAGGCGACTCAAACTCTTCGATAGAGTAGAGTGCAAAACCTGTTCTTTGAAGAGAAGCGTTTACTGCTGGAAACAATGCCCCTACAATGTTTGGCGTCAACAACGAATCGAATAAAAACCTCACATCCAAGTCTAAACACACGTTCACTTTCACTCCACTCTCTCCGCTTCATAAATTGCCGTTGCTCCGAGTGTTTTAAATGCACTCAAGTCGAAGAACCGAGAATTAGGTATGTTCATGAAGCGACAGGTTGAACGTTGCAAAAATCCTTGGAACGGAAAATGCAACAACACAAACATTGACGTCTACATTTACTATAGAGGAAACAAGCTACCAATTTGCCGAAGTTGCTGGGGCAACATCGCGGACAAAAACTTAGAGTGGTAAAATGGGCTGTAATTGTCAACTTGTTAGTTATCGATGTAAAGTAAAGTAAAGGAACTATAAAAGAAGGCGTTCTGTAAACCAACTGTGGATTTCTAAACCTTCTGGTTTGAGAAAAGAGGCCCCCACGCAGGCTTTGAACCTACGTAGTAAAGTTAACGCAATTTACTTAAAGAGACCACCAGTTTTTTTGAATGTACTGAACCATATTGTGGAGGCCTGTGAGTAATTTCCAGCGTTTTTACCTAAAAGGCTTGTTAAGAATTAAGGATATACCGATTTAATATGTTCGTTGACGTCTTACAAGCTGTTGTCGAATGAGAGTGTTGCTGAAACAAAAATTTTAACTATAACAAGGCGGTGAAAATTGCTGTAAAAGTGCAAAATATTAGGGAAACAAAAAAATTGAGGGTGTATTGAACTATTGATTTTCCCTAGAACTTCTCTATGATAAGCTTATCTTTTCCTTTTTCGAATCTCACTTTGACCCGAACAGACGATGTTGTCTGAAATGGGAAAACGCTGTCTTCAGCGAGATCTTTCGGTAGGTAGATTAAATATTTGCCGTCTTTCCTTCTAAACAATCTTCCTTTACCTTCACTGACCATAACGTACACCCAAACTAAAATTTTACACGCTTTTAAATGAGAACTACTGTCTGGATATTTAACTTTTGCCACCATTAATCTGAGAACATCTTATTCATTCTTCTGTTGAAAATGTAACAAAATATTAATTCCACGCTTCTCTTATAGAAAGAATCTCATCAAATCAAAGCCCTAGTCCTTACATGTTCTATGGGAGTTAGCTAGCCAAAATGAGTCTTAAACTGTTGAGTTCAGCGATGCTCATGTATTCAATGAACATAGGAATACTTGTCACTATCATTCCATTGTTTTCACAAGAACTCGGCGCCGACAACATGACTATTGGTTTTATCGGTTCTGTTTATGCTGCAGCCTATACTCTGGGAGCACTATTTTGGGGCAGGGGATCTGACATCTTGGGTAGAAAGTTAGCGCTCGGTCTTGGAATGTTAGGATACTCTGTCGTTGTCTTTCTGTTTACGTTTGTCAACGACCCCAGCCAAATTTTTGCAGTCAGATTTCTAGGGGGCCTTGCTGACGTTTCCTTTTGGACTGTACCAACGGCTTTCATAGCAGACATGTATGCATCTGAAGAGATGGGATCGGCTTTAGGTAAAATTGGAACCGCAACGGCAATAGGTTTCATCATTGGATCAGTGTTAGTTGACATTCTGGTTGAGATTGTCAAGGTAGTTGACTATCGCGACTTATTCTACATCTGTTCAGCTTTCATTTTTCTTATATCTCTCCTAGTGTTCTTCGGAATTCAAGAAAAAACAAAACCAAGAGCTTTAAGCAGAGAAACCGAGAGTCCTTCAAAAGTTTGGCACAGGTATGGAAGGCTAATGAAAAAGAATTTTGTAGTTATGTATGTTGACATAGCATTTTTTTCCATGTTTTTTGGAATTATAGTTTCTCAATTCATTGTGTATGCTAAAGACATGTTAGGTCCAGGAGAAGCCTTTGTCGGTCTCCTCATAGGTAGCTATTATGCCTCAGAAGCCATAATCCAAGTTCCAGCCGGCAAACTATCAGATGTTTTCGGTCGATATCGCATAGCTGTATTGGGATTCATTATATGTGCTTTCGGGTTTTTCGCGTTGACTTTCGCCACATCTTTAGTGCTCCTTTTAATTCCAGTTGTGATCATAGGCGGAGGAATTGGAGTGCTTTATGTCGCGGTGCCTGCAGCCATTATGGATGTAGCTCCAACTTCTCAGCGGGGTCTAACCTCTGGTTTTCAGAATATAGCTTGGGGAATTGGCTACTTTGTTGGTCCAGCGCTTGGAGGCATAGTTGTTGGCTACCATATTGGTGCTCCCTATCTGCTATGTGTAATCGTATCAATTTTGGGAGTAGCGTTAACCCTGTACGGAAGTAAGATTAGGAACCCTATCTCTAAATAGTACAATCAAAATATGATGAGTTGATTAACATGAATGAGAAACTAACCACCAGCGTAAAAGAATTAGCTCACAGCCTAAGCGCAGACCTAGTTGGCGTTGCCCAAACGCGCTCTTTCATGGAAGCGCCAAAAGGACATCGTCCAGAAGATTTACTGCGAGGAGCCCGAAGCGTTATTGTAATGGCAATTCACTTGCTCGATGCGTCTTTTGAGTACGCGCCAAATCGGGAGTACGCAATTACTTATAATACTGTAAATCAGGAATTGAATCGCATAGCCTTCCGTGTTGGCAGATTTCTTCAAGATAAAGGTTATCGGGCACTTCAGGTTCCAGCCTCTCCACCCTACGACATAGAACGTAACATGGGCGACTTGTCTCATAGACATGCAGGACAGCTGGCAGGTATCGGAGTTTTCGGAAAGAACAGCCTTTTGCTCTCTACAAAGTTTGGTCCAAGAATTCGATTGGTTTCAGTTATTACAGATGCTCCCTTAAAAGCTGACACGCCCTTGAATATGGACCTTTGTAAGGACTGTGACAAATGCCTTCGAGCGTGTCCTGTTGGTGCTCTAAAAGGAGAACGGATAGTAGATAAACCTAAGTGCGATGCGCATCATGTTGAAGTGGGCGAAAAACTGCAACTTGGCGATTTGGAAATTTGCGGCGTTTGTATTCGTGTTTGTCCAGTGGGTAAAACAGCCAACGACTCTTAGTGGTACAAAAAATCAAAATTTATTAAGTGAAAAACTGAGTTAATGGCAGTGAGTTCGTATGGTCGATAAGTTGAAAATGTACATCAATGGAGAATGGGTAGACGCTGAAAGCGGCGAAACCTTCTCTGCAACAAGCCCCGTGACCGGAAAAACCCTAGCTCAAGTGGCAAAAGGCGGAAGAAAAGATGTAAAAAAAGCTGTAGACATAGCGGTGGAAGCCCAAGAAAAAATCCAGAGAATGCCGATAAAAGAAAGAATTCAACTAGCTTACAAAGTAACCGAGATTGTGAAGCAGAATATAGACAGTTACGCAAAAGACCTCACCATGGAACACGGCAAAACACTGAAAGAATCGCTAATAGAAGTCGAGGATGTCGCCCCCAACATATTATGGAACGCTGAAGACCTCAAAAGACTTGAAACTCCAGTATTAAATGCCTACAGCAGACCCAACGTAATGCACATCGTTGTACGCGACCCCTTAGGAACAGTAGGTGTAATTACTCCTTGGAACTTTCCAATGCTTATGCCAGCAGAATTCGTGCTACAGGCCTTCCTCGCTGGCAACTCAGTTGTGTGGAAACCAGCTAGCTACACGCCAATCAGCGCAATTCACTTCATGGAATGTGTCGTTAAAGCTGGGATGCCGCCGGGCTTCATCAACATGGTGACAGGACCAGGCGACACTGTGGGAAGAGCTCTAGTGGAAAACCCAATGGTTGACGGCATCTGCTTCACAGGTGAAACGACGACTGGCGAGGACATAACCAAAAGAGCTGGTCTCAAAAAGATAACATTGGAGCTTGGAGGCTTGGGTCCACTCATTGTTATGAACGACGCTAATGTTGGGAAAGCCGTGGAAGACATTATTTATGGATGCTATACAACTAGTGGCCAGTGTTGCTGTGCTAACGAAAGAATTCTTGTTCAGGAAGGCATCCATGACAAGCTCGTTAAGAGTCTAGTACCGAAGGTGAAGAAGATGAAGTTAGGCGACCCCTTCAAAAACACTACAGATATTGGACCTCTAAACAACGAGCCAGTTGTTCAAAAGGTGGAGAAACATGTTAAAGACGCAGTCAACAGAGGTGCTAAAGTTCTGGCTGGAGGCGCTAGAGCAAAAGGTTTCCCAACAAAACTTTACTATCCTCCAACTGTAGTCGACGACGTCCCAACAGATGCTTTGTTCAACAACATGGAAACGTTTGGTCCAACAGCACCAATAATTACTTTCAAAACGTTAGATGACGCTATTGAACTAGCTAACGCACCACGATATGGTCTCAGCATGGCGATACACACACAAAACTTCAAAACTGCCTTAGAAGCGTGCAAAAGACTACATGCGGGTCAGGTATGCGTAAACGACTCAGTCTACTATTGGGACTATAACAATCCTTGGGGCGGATTTAGGAAGACAGGTTTTGGTCGCGTCGCTGGTAAATGGAACTTTGAAGCCTTTACAGATGTAAAAACGTTAGTCTTCAATGTTGGAAGAAGTGAGTATTAGTATTCAGAAACGTTTTTCGCCTTAAAGAAGAGGATAAGGTTACATCAACTCGTAAGCAGATGAGTGGGCTTCGCCACCCCACTTATTTTTATGCCTCTCTTCTTCAATTCAGCCAGGAATGGTTCTGGGTTAACACCTACTTCTGAAGGACGTACACCTTTAAGCTGAATGAGATCACGTGCAAGCATCTGAGCTATTATAGAAGCGGGCACTCCAGTCACGAATCCTGACGCACTTGCATTCCACTCAGGCTTAGCATCATTGATTACGTCGAAAGTACACCGTGCCTTCCCACCGTCTTTTTCACCTGTCACATCAACTCTCACTATGTGAACCTCATCGCCTTTCTCAATTTTGCGTCGAGGAAGAGAACCAAAATATCTTTCTAAAAACTCTCTGGGAGACGTTGAAACACCTTTTATGGCTATTGCTTCTTTGCTCGTGAGGCCAACTTCATCTAACATCTTGAGCTTTGACACTGCCACTGGAGAGGTTATGATTTTGAAGACGGCGTTTTTTATTCCCTTGTTTATGGTGCGGGGAATCGTTGCGGGCTCTGAATGAATCACTATGTAAGCTTTTACTTCTCCAATTGGCTTCGGGAACCTTAATGTTTCTTCCTCTGAGAAGGGAGAGACTTCCCTAATCTTGCCATTTTTGTAAGTATGTGCATTCATTGTTAGCTCGTCTAGAAGCGTCGGCACTGCATAGGCTACTTTGACACCAGTCATCTTCTTAAAAACAGCGGTGCCCGAGTACATGTAAACGCTGTCTACTTTGTCTAGTTTATTTGCTCCATGCATTACCAGTATATTGGTTATTCCAGGAGCGCAGCCGCAACCTAGAATGGCGGTTATTCCAGCTTTCTTAGCTTCGTCATCGAGTTCAAGTTGTTTCAATGTAACATGGTAAAGACCGCCGAGATCAAGGTAATGCACCCCACTTTCTATAGCAGCTTTCATCACGTTAACATTAAATTCATAGAAGGTGGAGTTAACAACCACATTGTAGTCTTTTCTTAATAGTTTAGTTAGTCCATCGTGGTCTGTCACGTCAACCTGTTCTGCACTGACCTTATCGCTACCTATTTCATCAGCCAGTTGCTTCGTCTTTAACGCCCGCTTGTCAGCAACTACAATGTTAGCTTCAGAAGTTCCGGCTAAATCTCTTGCAATAACTGATCCCGTGTTGCCGTATCCTAACAATAAGATGTTCATGAATATTCCTCTTTACCATAAAGCCTCTTCTTTTTTCTTCTTTGTGTACGATTTCACTTGACACTACCATCCTTCGCATACAACGTCATATAACGTTTTAATATTTTCTAGCGGAGCACTGAAAGGAATTTCACATTCGGTTGACAAGATGAGACTTTTGGGGCCTCCTTCTCTTAAGCATAATTTAGCTTCTTTGTAAACATCTGATTTAGTGCCCTTAAACATTGTGTTGGCGTGATCTACACTTCCCATTAGGCAGATGTCTGGTACACGTTTTCTAATCTCTGATATGTGGTCAATAGAAAGATTCAAAACATCAGGCTTAAGTTCTAATTCCATGTCCAAATAGAGCTGATCTGAGCAGTTATGCTCGATAACGTAAAGGTTACACTTCTTTATCTCTTCCACAAGCTTCTTTGTGTAGTTCAGTATAAACTCTCTACAGTTTTTTGGATCCAAGAAGATTCTGTTCATGTAGGCATTTTCTATCATTATACCAAAGACGCCCTGTTCACTCATAGCTTTGGCATATTCAACACATCCACTCGTTACAATTTCTAAAATCTCATGCACAAAATCTGGTTTTGTCAACGTATCCATCAAAAATTTTTGGAGACCCCGTATCTCTGAAGCTACTAAAAAGGGGGAGCAAACCATACCTATAACCGGAGTATTTTTGCCTATCCGATCACTCAAAATCTTAAGACTGTCGAGCACTAATGGCATTCTCCCATCCTTATAGGGGATGGGGACACGTAAATTTTTCACTTCTTCTTCAGATGCTGCTGATCGCTCAACAATGTGTGGATACTCGTCTTTTCTTTCAATTTTACATCCTAAAGCCTCGGCTTCGATGGTTAAGCAGCCCCAAGGCGACATAACGTTATCATGACCAAATAACTCTTTAGCTTTAGTCTGAGCTTTAGCGATGCCTTCAGCATTGTAGTAGACATCGTTAAAGTTTGCTCCTAGTTCCTTCAAAACCCAGTTTCCTCCCCCAAAATATAGATATCCTGAAGGAGGTCTTTCTGTTTCTTCAAGCTTTATCGCTTTTTCAAACCGTTCAATTGAAGTCTCTGCCATCTTTCATGCTTCCAATCCTAGTGACCGTGGCTGACCGTATTTAACATTTATTTTAGCGCCTTTAGTACAAGTTCTGTGAGGTCATAGAATTTTAGCGGTGAAGCTGATTTTTGAATAGCGTCTTTGAGGTTATGGGCGCAGAAGGGGCACGCCGATGTAATGATGGTTGCTCCAACATTCTGAGCCTCTTTAATTCTCTCTATGGCTACTTTCAAGGCAAAATCTGGAAAACTTGCTTTCACTCCACCTCCCGCTCCACAACACAAAGCAGTTTCCTTGTTTCTCGGCATCTCAACAAATTTTATTGATGGAATTGCCTTCAAGACTTCCCTAGGCGGTTCATAAATTCCAGAGTGTCTACTCAAGTGGCACGGGTCATGATATGTAACCGTTTCTGGCACTTCTTTTGTTAATTTTAGGCGATCTTCCTTAATCAGTTCCGCTGTAAGTTCAGACGAGTGGAGAATTTTGAACGGCAGTTCACCGACAAACTCTGGATAGTCTTGGCTAAGGGTTCGGTAACACCCAGCGCAGGAAGTAACTATTCTTTTCACTCCAGCCTTTTTTAGCGCCTCTACATTGTGTTTTGCTAACTTGAGGAATAGGTCTCTTCTTCCCACCCTAAGTGCTGGTGATCCGCAACACCATTCTTTGGGATGAAGAGTCATGAATTTCTCGCTAGCAGCGTCCAATATTTTTGCCGTGGCATCAGCGACTTCTGGTCTCCTGTAAGCTGTTGTGCAACCGACAAAGTATGCAGTGTCCGCTTTCTCTTCAACTTTAACTTCTGGCGGCAACCATTTCATCCTTTCTTCGTGAGGTTCACCGTAAGGGTTATAGACTTCTTCTATGCGTTTGGAGAAAGCGTCGTGCTCAGGTCTTGTGAAGCCTTTCTTCACGAGTTCAGCTCTTAAGTTCTCAGTTATCTTAACGGTATCCACTTCAATGGGACACCTTTCCCTGCAGAACCCACAGGTTGTGCACAGAAAAAACCTTTCCGCTAAACCTTCTGATGCATCTACCAACCCGTCCAACAACGCTAAAACAATCGCATTTCTTCCCCTTGCAGAGATAGACTCAACGCCAAGAACTGAATTAGTGACACAGTTCACTCTACAAAAACCACAGCGGCAACGGTTGCAAAGAATTAAATCGCTATAAACTTTTTTCGGGATGTCTATAAGCCAAGTCCTCCAGGATTCATTATGTTATTCGGGTCCATTACGCGCTTAATTGCCTTCATCACGTCAAAGGCTGAACCATGCTCCTTTCTCATTAGATGCTGAAATCTTAGACCAACACCTACGCAGTAAGAGGCGGTGCCTCCCAACTCTAGTGCTTTGTTCACTAACTCATCTCTTGCAGCAGCGTACTCTTCAGCCTTGGTTTCGTCAAACGCTAAATCTACGCCCAAATTTTCAGGAAACACCCACGAGCCCATACCCATGGATTTTATTCCTGATCTCTTAACCCATTCTTTAAGAAACTCGTAGAATTCAAACACTTTATTGACTGGAACTGCGGTGTCAATACTGTCTGCGGCTCCTTCCTTGTTCATCTGGGAAAACATGTCATGTCTGTTCGCCCAATGTTCCTTCGCAATTCTGTCATCTAACTTGTTGCCGCCTTCCGCCTCTAATATAGATGTTGTACGCTTCACTTGCGCTTTAACTATCTCTTTTGCTCCTTCGTAGTAGAGAAGTACGGTTGCTTCCTGTTCATCTGTGGGGTCTTCAACGTAAGAAGATGTTGGGTTTAATCCGTTCCTTAAAATTTTGAGCAAAGTTTTGTAAGCCTTTTCAAAGCTGTTGAAGGAGTAAAGGAGTAAAGCTCTCTCTTCTGGAAACGGATGTATCTGCAAAAGCGCTTCAGTTATCACTCCCAAAGTTCCTTCAGCGCCGATGAAGAGACTGTCAACGTCAAAACCTGTAGACGACGTCGGTATTTCTCTGGTTTCAACAACAACACCAGTGGGCAACACTATCTTAAGTGACACCACAAGACGCCCCATGTCTCCATACTTGCCAGCTCTCCATCCTAATGACCTAGTTGAAATGCATCCTCCCACGGTGGCGGTGGGAAAACTGCCTGGGTCGTGACCAAAAGTGAAGCCTTTATCATTTAGTGCTTCTTCCAATTTTTGAAGTATCACGCCAGCTTGAACCTTCACACTCATCGAGTCTTCGTTTATGTTGAGTATTTTGTTCATTCTGGTTAGGTCTAAAACAACTCCTCTCTCAGTTGGAACAGCAGAGCCAGCGTAGTTGGTTCCAGAACCCCTCGGAGTTAAAGATATATGATGTTTATTCGCAAGCAACACTATCTCACGTACATCATCTGTTGTTGCAGGACGTACAACAGCGATGGGTTTTACGCCTAGTTTTGGATGAGTTAAAAGGGGATATCGGTCCCGAGAGTAAGCTATCAGATCGTATGGTTCATGTAAAACGTTGTTTTTTCCAACGAGCCCAGTTAAAAGCTTAACAATGCCTTGAGAGCTTACATTGCCGGTGTCGTTCACTTTCAACCTACCCTACGCCATGTTCTATATGTATGTTCTCTTTTTAACTGGTTTTAACTTTACGCAATGTTTCTCTTGATCATTGAATGAGTGACAAGATTTTACGAACCAAAAGCGTCAAGGTAACAATAAAGGAGTTGCTCACACACATTTTCCCAAAAAGTCCATACTTATCTATTAAATGCGCCCATTATTACTGAAGGATAAGACATGTACCTAACTAAACAAGAGGAACAAATGCTCGCTGGAGAACAGGGAGAAGCTGTTCAGCTGGCAATGGAAATACTCACCCAAGTCGGAGACATATATAACGCAGAAAAAATGATAAAAATTGCAAGCGCCCACACCGTTATGACTCCGTATCGAGACATCATGGATGCAGGAGTAGGAATATGCGAAAAATTCGCTGAACTGGGAGCAAAATACTCCGTTCCAACAACTTTAGACCCAGCTGGAATGGACTTACAGCGATGGCGAGAACTCAAAATTCCAGAAGACTACGCAGAAAAACAGATGAGAATCGTAAGAGCCCAAGAAAAGCTACGTGGAATTCCAGTATGGACATGTACCCCCTATTTACACGGCAACATACCCATGCCAAATCAACACTTAGGATGGTCTGAATCCTCAGCCGTAGTCTTCGCCAACTCAGTCATGGGAGCCAGAACAAATCGACTAACCGCAGTGGTTGACATGGCTGCGGGAATAACTGGCAGAGTGCCAAAGTTCGGGCTGCATTTAGACGAAAACAGACAAGGGAAAATATTGGTTAAAACCAATGTCAAACCCAAAACCTTAACGGACACCGATTACCCAGCAATAGGCTACTTCATCGGCAAACAGGTTGCTGACAAAATTCCTGTTCTCAAAGGGATTCCTCTCAGCGTATCCATTGATCAGCTGAAAAATATGGGTGCGGCTATGGCTGCTTCTGGGTCAGTGGCGCTCTATCACATACTTGGCGTTACTCCTGAAGCAAAAAACGTTGGCAAGTCTTTTCAGAAGAAGGAATGGGAGGACACTGTAGAATTGGGGATGAGAGAGTTGAAACAGACTAAAGAGGAAATGTGTACAGTCAGAGATGGAGAAGTTGACTTCATTACAGTGGGCTGTCCACACTATTCTATCATGGAGATAAGGAAACTGGCAACACTATTGAAGAACAAGAAAATCCACAAAAGAACTAAGTTTTGGATTTACACAACCAGACATGTGGAAATGCTAGCGAAAAGAGCAGGATATTCCAGCATTATCGAAGCTAGTGGCGCGCAGATTTTAACCGAGACATGTATGTTGGTGTCTCCAACCGACATCTACGGATTCAAAACTTTGATGACTGATTCAGGAAAATGCGCATGCTATGCACCAGCATTGTGCAAAACTGAAGTGGTGTACGGAAGCTTTAAAGACTGCGTCGAAACAGCAATCAAAGGTTCTTTACGATAAATCAAAGTGATGACCATGCAGAATACTAAACTTACTCTTAAAGGATATGGAGTGGTCAAAGGTATTGCTGAAGGACCAGCCCTAGTCAGTGAACAGAACATCAGTCTTTGGGGCGGACTAAATCCACAAACAGGTTTAATCATTGATAAAAGACATGAACTATACGGACAACAGGTGAAAGGTAAAGTTTTAGTTTTCCCGTACGGAAAAGGCTCTACAACAGGAGCCATCGTGCTGCTTGAAACCGTTAGATGTGGAAACGCGCCAGCAGCCATCATTAATGTTAAAACAGAGCCCATCCTGGCCAGCGGTGCCCTAATGGCGCAAATATTTTACAAAAAGAAGATACCCATAGTTGACAGACTTGAAAAAAACCCTGTAAAAACTATACATACAAACGATTACGTGAGAGTAAACGGAAATAAAGGGCTAGTTGAAATCACGTGTACGTGCAACCATAAATAACGTGTTAAGACAAGAGAAATATTTTTGATTGGTAACTATGAGAGCCTTCCTTCCACTATTTCTTTGTAAACGAAGCCCCTCTCAGTTAACTCCTTCAAAAAGCCATCTCTTTCCTCACTTGTCAAACCTTCCGGCGGAACAACCCCCTTAGTTTTTATCCGCCCCGAGCCAAGCATATACGTAAAGATGGCGCAGGAAGTGCCTACTATGCCAGGGCGCTCCAGAAAGCTCCGCCCATATTTTTTATACCCTTCACGAAGAGTCATGCGAGGCGTCGCTGGGAGATACTTGTAGGCTATTTTCACACCTGCTTTTTTGCCCTTAATTTCTATTACATCGGTCATAACTGTTTCCAAGAGTATATCATCTTCAATTTTCTTAACCAACTCATCTGTTGTTGGGATAGATTTAGTTAATTTGAAGAAAAGCTTCCGCGGAGCCACTTTAACACCATCAACTTCAATAGGTTTTTCACTGAATAGACCAAGCTCTGTTAAAGCCTTAGCTATAAACAGCGTAGGCTGCCAACCCACCTTCATATTCACTTTTTTAAGTCCCTTAATAAAATAAGGCAACGTGAAAACTTCTTCATGCACATGATACACAACAGTACAAGGACCTACTGGCTCAGGAAACGGGTAAACTTCCTCTCCTCCAAACAAAGGAGCAGTTTTTCGTTTTCCATTTTTAAAAATCACTGGAGTCTCTATATAGTCCCGCCACATGGTTTCTGGAGACCAAGTTTCCAAAAATAGTTCTTTTCCTTCATAGACCCGAGTTCCTGGCATAATCCTAACGGCAGTTCTTATTAGTACTTCTTCCACGCTGTCCAACTGGTCAGCAGCACGTGCTATGAGTACATTAGTGACCCCTGGAGAAATACCTGTGTTAATAAGAGCGGTTAAGCCAGCTTTCCTCCATTTTTCGTTTTGCCCTAGTTGTTCATCAGTTACGTATGGAGGACCAGATGCCATATCTACATAATTTGCCTTTGATTTAAGAGCGGCTTCCATTATCAGAAGATCGAACCTAGGTAAAACCGCATTTACTATTAGGTCAACTCCTTCTGCAACCTTTAACATTTCTTCAATGTTCCCTGCGTTGACGCGGTGGCTGGAAACTTTTGAGCTCTTCAGCTTCTTTGCTAAGCCATCAGCTCTTTTCAAATCTATATCTGTCAGCCTTATCTCTTCAACGTCTGCTTTTTCAATTAAGTATTTAGCGATGGTAGCTCCTTGTTCTCCACATCCTATTATCAACACTTTCATTTTGACCAACGCATCAGATGCAGTTCCGCTGCTTTAAAAGAATTTTCCTGGAAGAGCCAGTAGTATCGAACGTAGCTAATTTTGCATTCGTAAACTCAAAAACAAACTAAAAACCAATCGTGAATGGTGGGCCGGGAGAGATTTGAACCCTATCCACAGTGGAGATATTCCCCGCAAATTCCACTTTTTTGGGTGTCCACGAGTCCTGATCTTTAGGCTCTCTTGAACTTTGTTATCTTCATGTCTTTTACGAAGGCTTCTCCCCAGATATGGTTGAGAGGCTTCGCTTTAGCTACGTCTACGACGTCATCGAAAGCTTCATCTTTTACCTCGGCTTCTAGTACTTCACCTATTATCCAGACATTCCTCTCGAAGAGTGATATGTAACTGGTCATTTTGCATTCAAGCCAACCGTAGGCTTCTTGAATTCGGAGCGGATTGATATGATTGGCCTTGATCTCTGTTAGTCCGCATTCTTCAATCTCACTAACCTCGTAGGGGAAGTCTTTTTCCATTATCTCCATTAGGGGGCCGAAGTCCTCTCCGACCATGTTGACTACAAATTCCTTGTTCTCTTTTATGTTTCGCCATGTGTCATGGTTCACGTTTGAGGAGAAACCGAAGAGCGGCTTAGGTTTGGTTGCCATCGGTGAGTTCCAGCTGAAAGGTGCAGCATTGGAGACTCCACCCGGTGAGATTGTAGATATAACCACCGTCGGTCGAACCAGCAGCTTGTAGAAATCCTGCAATTCAAGCTTCATCCATACCACCATTAACATTTTCATATGTTTTCTGAAGCTTTAGAGTTTTTCTAAAAAGTTGTTTCACCTGCATACAATATGCTACGTCCCCGGCTGGACTTGAACCTCGTCCGCAATGGACATATCCGTTCCAGAATCTCTTTTTTCATTTCGGTGGGAATCGTTTTTCTTTCAAATTAGAGACTTGCGTCTCAACGGTCATTCAGTTTTTTCCGGATCTTGTTCATAATGCTATTCCAAACAGATGTTCCATGCGCGCAAATGCGCGTGCAAAATCTTAAATGAAGAGATGCCTCCCTAACTGATTCAGGTGAGGGTATGTCTGACTTCACCTTTCTGATAAAAGAGGCGATGATAGTTGATGGAACCGAGAGGAAGGCATTTTATGGGTCCATTCGAGTTGAAGGTGAACGTATCATTGATGTGGTGGAGAGGGCTTCAAACGCCCGCGCCGACATGGTCATAGATGCTACGGGTCTTGTAGCTTCTCCAGGCTTCATTGATATGCATTCTCACTCCGACTTTGAGCTATTAGTGAATCCCCTCGCCGAGAGCAAGGTCCGACAGGGCGTGACCACCGAGGTCATTGGAAACTGTGGTGGCTCCGCCGCACCGCTCAACGACCTCCTTAAGGAGGACATCCTAAAGACGATGCCCATGCTGGAGGAAGCTGAGCTAGAGCTAACGTGGTCCACCATGAGCGAATA
>CAYFTS010000114.1:0-5033 GCA_964346135.1 uncultured Candidatus Bathyarchaeia archaeon
CTTACGGAAGCAGTATAGGACAACCAAACTACAACCCATTAGCTGACCTTGACGCAGACGGCGACGTTGACTGGTTCGATTTCGGCGATTTCGCTGCAAACTACGGCAGAAGCATCTGACGAATGCGCGCGCAGTTCTTTAGATTCGCTTACCAAAAAAGGGGAAGAGTGTGGGAGACATCACTAA
This sequence comes from uncultured Candidatus Bathyarchaeia archaeon, assembly GCA_964346135.1. Classification (GTDB taxonomy): domain Archaea; phylum Thermoproteota; class Bathyarchaeia; order Bathyarchaeales; family Bathyarchaeaceae; genus B1-G15. The sequence goes on from CAYFTS010000114.1 coordinate 187, forward strand.
CGTAGCGTGAGTTCAAATTCCTCTACTACCGCAATGACCTTGGCACTTTATGAAAGTATTATTAATTCTGTGATGGATGTTCAACGTCTACCCGATTGAAGTTTTTCAAAAGCTAAATTTTCAATATTTATTCAAGGTTCATAACATAAAATAAGCCCGTTAAGTTAATTGTCTATTTGCATTGCATGGTGAGATTGATGACCCGTTGCGAAAAATTCTATGTGAGAATGAAAGACCTATTGGAGACTGGTGATAAAAAAGCGCTAAACGAGTTTTGCAGCAAAAACTACGACACTATCCATTACATTGAAAAGCACATTGAGTTTATGGATAAGCATTTCCCGAACCGACGAACGTCGGCTATAAGCGAGTTTGCAACAAGACCGCTGCGTAAACAACCTGAGGGCGTCCAGAAAGCAATAGTGAAGAAAATTGAGAAGCAACTGAAAAAGGGAGAGAAACCAACTGCTCAACAAGTCAAGCAGTGGATACGAGAGGAAAAGGGAGAACCAGTCAAATTGGAAGAGAAAGCAGAGATGAAACTCTTAACATCCGTCGTTGACGATTTAAACGCTCTCGTAGACGACTTCTGTCCAAGTTGCCCTACAATTGACGACGAAAACTATTGCGGTGAAGAAGCTGAAGCTGGATGTCCAATAATGACTTTCATAGTTTGGATGGACGAGAAAGGGCTGAAAATTTCGCGGAGTTAACTAAACTAGTTGCAAAGTTTTCTTCATCCATAACAAAATAGTAAATGATTTGAGGAAGACGCTAACCTATTCAATCAAGGTGCGCACTAAAGGCTATCATCCTGGTGAAGATTTTAAGCGCGCATTTTTTTTCTTAAGTCATTCATTTCAAGTTGCATTAATAATTTAAGGATAGGATTTTTCCTATCATTAATAATTTAAGGAGAATTATCGCAGTTATCCATACCATGTTTTCCCATTTTTTATATATAGAAGATTGTTTCGCAGATCATAAATGATAATTATATCAAATAGTGCAATAACGATTTTGAACACACAAAGGTGAAAAGGCAATTGAAAAGAAAGATAGTATCAGGATTAATGCTTGCACTAATAGCAATGAGTATGTTAACTTTAACATTTGGCAGTCAAACAGTTAAGGCGAATGAAACAATAGTTTCAGTTTATCCTGAAACAAGTACAGTATGGGTTGGCGATACTTTCACCGTAGATGTAACGGTTTCTAATGTCATTAACCTCTATTCCTTTCAGATAAACATGAGTTTCAACCCTAACATTGTAGAATTTCTTAACGTGACAGAGGGCGACTTCTTAAAGGAACAATCTGAAGGAACATCGACTGTACCACCTCTTGTAAAGGAAGGTTGGGTGCTGTTCATGTGGGCGACGAAAGGCCAATACGGTGGAGTAGATGGATCTGGAACTCTGGCTACAGTGGAGTTTGAAGTTCTTGAATGGGGTGAAAGCTACTTGAACATCAACAACACGATTGTACTCAAAAATGACCGTCCTTATGAAGACCAGGCATTGACCGGGACCAAACTAATAGAGCTGGTTCCTTGGGGAGGGGGTCAAACTCCAAAAAACGTTCCCTTCACGGCAGTAAATGGGCGAGTAATCGCAAGTTACTCGTCTCCCCAATACATTGCTCTAAATGCTACATACCATGCACTTCTGACTAACTACAATGACCTGTCAGATGATTACATTTCGCTGTTGGATAATTATAATACTTTGCTAACCGACCACAACAACCTTCAAGACGATTACAATGAGCTCTTGGACATTTACGATAACTTAGTAACCTATTTCGATTCGCTCAATTCAAGTTACTACGGCTTGCAGAGTAGTTATGAAAGTCTCAATTCCACCTACTACGACCTTTTAGACATGTATAGTCAACTTCAATCCGACTACAATGACTTGGAATCAAAACAGAACACTTTAACGGGTGACCTAGGTACTGCTAGAAATCTGAGTTATCTCTTCATAATAGCAACAATAGTCTTCTTAGCCACAACTGTTTACCTTGTAATAAGAAGACCCAAATTGAAACCAGAATTAAAAGCTACCTAACACCCTCCTTTTTTTTTATTCAACTCTGATGTTTCTTTAGAATTCTACTAGTTCTTTTATTCATGATCAAAAAGAAGTCTTGAGTAATAGTGTTTAACCCTTGCTGGAAGAGTTTTAAGCAAGGTTTAAATAAAATACCCGTCACTTCCGTAGTTAGTCTAAAAAATACATGGACGGTTCAGAATGTCCAAAGGATTCCGACACATCACCCGAATCGTCAACACAGACCTAGACGGCGCCCAAAAAGTAGGTTACGCCCTATCCCGAGTGAAAGGAATAGGAAACAGACTGGCAAACGTGATCGTTCAAAAAGCCGGAATCGACCCGAATATTCGTTTAGGCTTTCTTTCAGAATCTGATTTTGAAAAGATCGAAGACATGATAAAGAACCCCGCAAAATACGGCTTACCCACGTGGCTTCTTAACCGTCCTAAAGACAGAGAAACTGGAACTGACACTCATCTTGTGGGTGCTGACCTGACTCTTCAAATCAAATCAGACATTGACCAAATGAAAAGAATAAAATCGTGGAAAGGCTTTCGCCACTCCCACGGACTAAAAGTGCGAGGGCAACGAACAAAATCAACGGGAAGAAAAGCTAAGTCTCTGGGCGTAAAGAAAAAACAATTGATGCGTGCACGTGCGGAAGAGAGGACGCGCTGATGGGAGACCCAAAAAAACAACGAAAAAAATATGAAACCGCGAAGAATCCATGGCGAATTGCCATTTTGGGAGAAGAACTCAAAATACTTGGTCAGTATGGATTACGAAATAAGAGGGAACTGTGGCGCCATAAATCCATGGTTTCAAGGTTTCGAGGTATAGCTAGATCGCTTCTAAGCACATCCGCTGAGGGAAGAGGAAAACTGGAAAAACAGCTTCTCGGGAGACTAGCTCGTCTCGGAATTCTTCCCAAAACCGCGGCGTTAGATGACGTTTTAGATTTAACTCTAGAAAACGTTCTTGAACGCAGACTTCAAACACTCGTGTTTCGAAAAGGCTTAGCCACATCCCTATATCAAGCTCGTCAACTCATCACGCACGGCCACATTGCCGTCGAAAATACGCGAGTATCCTCTCCAAGTTATTTGGTTAAGGAAGACGAAGAAGCAAAAATAACCTATGCTCCAACCAGTCCCTTGTCAAATCCCAGTCATCCTTTACGAGAATCCTTCGCCAGCACAGTTGAAACCAAAGTAAAGGCGGCAAAAGAGGTTAAGGAGAAAACTTGATGAGCAAAAAATCTGATAAATGGGCAGTAGTCCACGTATACAGCTCCTACAACAACACCATCATACATGTCACTGATGTGACTGGCGCTGAAACCGTTGCCAGAACTTCCGGAGGTATGTTCGTTAAATCAGATCGACTGGAATCATCGCCTCACGCTGCTATGCGCGCTGCAGCTCAAGCCGCTACTATGGCTAAAGACAAAGGAATAACCGCTATACACATAAAGGTTCGAGCTCCAGGAGGATCAGATGCTCGGACGCCGGGTCCTGGAGCACAGGCGGCTATACGAGGACTAGCTCGAGCTGGATTTCGCATTGGTCGTATTGAGGAGGTCACACCTGTTCCACATGATGGGACGAGAAGAAGGGGAGGGCGCAGAGGTCGCAGGGTCTAATGCGGGTTTACAAGTTATTGCTGGATGGGTTTGATTTTGGTGGAAGTTGAAGTTGTTTATAAGACTGATAACACTATGCGATTAATTATTCGAGGCATTGATGTCTCTTTTATGAACACGTTACGCAGGCTTATGTTGACGGAGATTCCGTCCATGGCTGTGGATGATGTGGTTATTCTTGAAAACTCTTCTGTGCTTCATGATGAGATTCTGGTTCACAGACTTGGCCTTACCCCTTTAACAACTGATTTGGACTCTTACAATTTGCCTGAAGAATGTCCGTGCAAAAGTGAGTTCGGATGCAATCTTTGTCGTGTGGCTTTGACATTGAATGTTGAAGCTGTGGATGGCGCAAGAACGGTGTATTCTGGAGATCTTGTGTCAGAAAATCCAGATATTAAGCCTGTGAGCGACAGGGTTTCCATTGTGAAGTTAGCTCAGGATCAGAAATTGAAATTGGAAGCGTACGCTAGGTTGGGGAAGGGAAAGGTGCATGCGAAGTGGCAGCCTGTTTCTATGTGTGCCTACAAGTTTTTTCCCCAAATCAAGGTGGATGGAAAACGTTGTGACGCGTGTGAGGATTGCGTGAAGGTTTGTCCCAAGGCTGTTTTTGTGAAGGTTGGAAATAAGATAGAAGTCAGGAATGTGATTGATTGCACCCTTTGCGAGGACTGTGTGGATGCTTGTTTAAAAGAACCGTCTGCTGTTGAGGTAACTTGGGATAAAAACGCGTTTATATTTGACATTGAGTCCACCGGTGCTCTTCCAGTTGAACGGCTTGTACATGAATCTTTAGGTATCCTTGACAATAAGCTGGAGTCTTTCCTTAAAGATTTGAAAAAGGTGAAGTAGTTGAAGCGGGTTAGAACAACTAATCCAGAGCTAATCAGTCTTATTCGCTTGTTGAAGAAAGAGTCTCGAGAAAATAAAGTGGGAATATGGCGTGATGTGGCTGAGCGTTTGTCTAGTTCAAGGCGGAGGCGGGTAACTGTGAATGTGAGTCACTTGAACCGTTGTACAGAGGGGAGGGAGACTGTGGTGGTTCCGGGCAAAGTTTTGGGTGCTGGAAAGATTGGTCACCCTGTTAATGTGGCTGCCTTTGCTTTTTCTGAGCAGGCGCGAGCTAAAATTTTGAAGGCTAAGGGGAAATG
>CAYFTS010000115.1:0-11436 GCA_964346135.1 uncultured Candidatus Bathyarchaeia archaeon
TTAGCTGACCTTGACGCAGACGGCGACGTTGACTGGTTCGATTTCGGCGATTTCGCTGCAAACTACGGCAGAAGCATCTGATGAATGCGCGAGTGCATAGACAATGGGTTGCTTAGTATTTCCCAGAAATGATTATACAGAAGTTACAAGGCTCATTCATGTGTATCTTTCCTCTTTCCATGGATCAGCCGTGTTGCTGTACCCTCTTTTCTCCCAATATCCCAATTCCTGTTCTTTAGTAAATCTCAACTTTCTAACCCATTTTGCGCTTTTGTAAGCGTATTTCTTAGGCATTACTAGCCGTAATGGTCCTCCATGTTTAAGCTCCAAAGGCTTGCCATCTAATCTGTAAGCTAATAGTACATCATTGTCTAGTAAGTCTTTAAGAGGTAAGCTCGTGGTGTAATCTCCTTCAGCCACAATTGTCACATATTTAGCTTCCTTCAAAGGTTTAACTAGGTCAGTAATAGTTTTGAAGGCGACTCCTTCCCACTTGTTGTCTAGTTTGCTCCACCCAGTCACACAATGAAAATCGCTTACACTTGCCATTTTTGGAAGCTTCAAAAACTCTTCATACGTCAACCTCAATGAGTTCTCAACTAAACCTTCAACCACAAAATCCCATGTTTTTGAGTCGAACTTCGGTATAGACCCTGCATGTAAAACTGGAAATTTCGAAGTAACTCTCTGATTCGGGGGAACCCTCTGCTTCTCTTCACCCATGACTATCCGCTTCTCAACATAAATATTCTCTATCTAACAATTATTACTTTTTATAGCGCAGTGTTAGAATCAACAGAAAAATGGGAGTTAAGGAGCTTCTCCAGCTTTCTTCTGAGTGTTCTAAAGTCTAGTAATAAATAGTCTTAGTCCTCATTGATTACTTGAAAACGAGGAGAGTAGAGATGAAGTGGTATGTTAAAGTTTGTTTCCTACTCTCAGGAATTCTTCTAGTGTTTGCAGTATTCAGCTACTTTTACGAGGCGAGTTCTATGGGTTTTCTTCAAATAATAAACTATCCTTTGAGACTCTACACTTTGCCTCTTTTGATCTTGGGATTTCTCTTCCTCTTTTCGGGTATTGTGTTCCATAAGATTTTCCAGTGAAAACAAATGAATATTCCAGTTAAATTCCTAACGACATTCTTCTTTCTCGCTCCTGTGATGAAGATCACTGGAGAGTTTGTCCACGAGGTTATGGGCCACGGCTTCTTCGTTATACTCTTCGGCGGCAAGATTGTTAGGATATACATCTCTCTTCTCTGGCCTTATGAACTCTCCAATATTGTTTGGAACGGCAATTTCGAGGCTTGGCAGATGCCTTGGATCGATGGAGGAGGCATACTCGTCTGTCTCATTGTTTCCTGTGCGCTCCAAATACCTCTACTTCTCGGAATTGTGAGGGATTGGCGTTTCTCAAGTCCTCTTTTTTGGCTTGCCTTTTGGACTTTTCTGAATCCGACTGGCTACCTCATTATGGGCGGGATTAGACCTTTCGGTGATGTTGCCGCCCTAATTGGGGAAAGTGCCTTGACTCAAGGGACAGCAATAATGATGGGACTGATAATCTTTTTAGCAGCCTTCTTTTCACTGTCAAAAATCTTTAGGGACATACTTCTCAAAGTAGGAATTATCAAAAGGAATAGGGATTTACGGATCTCCCTTGGTCTCTTCTGGCTTCTCATCCCTCTGACGACAGCAATGACCTTGATGGGGCTTAATCAACCTTTATTCTATCTGCCAATAAGCTTCATACCCATTATTCTAGCATTAATTACGTCCTCAATCCTACCGATAAACCTACCCTCCAATGAAAAACGATAACAACTACTTGCGCATTGTTTATTTCATGTGAATCTCCACAGTGTCACCATCTTCGAGAATAAAGGAACCACCAACTTTTTGAGGACTAAAGCGTAGTCGTTTTGACCATACCTTTGCATAAGAAAAATGCTCATAAAAATCGCTGTGAATCCGTTTTGCCAAATCCAAAATTGTGGAACCTTTTTTAATGGTAAAAGGCTTCTGAGAGGGCAATCTTTTGTTGGGCTCTTTAGTATAAACCCTAATTATGTTAAGCATCTCAAAGATTTCGAAACCAATCTCCTCAAGCCCAAACAAGGTTTTACAAGACACTGGAAAGATTTTCAGTTTTCCCCTAACAAAATCTTTCAGTTGTTCAACGTTTTTCGCAGTGTTGGGAAGATCCATCTTGTTGGCTATCAGAATGACAGGTCGATACACCGTGCTTTCAAAAATGGCGTCTTCAATATCATCTATGGAGGCTTCGCCTCTGATCTTGACAGTGGCATCGTGTATACGATAGCTTTTGAAAAGTTGTTCCACTTCTTTTGGAGTACAGTCAACCAAGCTTCCAAGAACAACAATTCTAAATCCAGCGCCCACATGTTTCCGTTCGATCTCAACTCTGGCTTTGGGCTCTCGTGTAAGGATTCTTGCCTTCTCCAATTCACGCAAGACCATAGAAAACTGCTCAATAGGGTCTCTGGACAAATCAACCATGAGCAAGAGTCCATCTGCGTTTCTTGCCGCGGTTAAAGTCTGTGGTCCCCATGTTCCTCGATCAGCGGAGCCATCCATTAAAGCCGGCGCCTCCACTATTTGAAACTGTAAATCCATGTACTGAAACATCCCTGGCGTTGGCTCCGTAGTTGTGTACGGGTAACCAGAAATTTCCACTTTTGCATTGGTCAGAAGTGAGAGGAGGCTACTTCGTCCCACGTTGGTTGGTCCTAAAATAACGATTTGGGCGTCTCCTTCTTTTTCCACAAAGAATTTTGGCCCGCCTTTCCCAGCTTTCTTGCTTTTCTTCTCAGCGATTTCTCTTCGAAGTATGGCAATTTTTCTCTTAACTTGAGCTCTCAGGTTTTCTGTGCCTTTATGTTTAGGAACAAGACTTAGGAATTCCCGGAGTTTTTCAATTTTCTCTTTAGAGGTTCTTGCCTGAGAAGCTTCTTCCCATTTGTGTTTTGCTTCTGCTGGAAGGTTTGCTGGCATATAGGGAGCTCCTAATTGTGACAAGTGAGAATCTTCAAGTGTATCTTTTATAGGTTATTTATGAAAATCTTAATGTTTCAAAACTTTTTCAAAATCAAAATGTGCAAAGCCAAGCTTTCGTCATACGGAGAATTGGCACTACCCAATACTGAATATTCAGATTTCAAATTCAGAAACATCAAATAATTGGAGGACTCATGATTGAACTGGAGCATGGCAAGATGCCCCAATTATCTATCATTAATGCCTTACGACGGAGATGGAAACGTTATGTTCTATCTGACCTTTTGAAGGTTGGTCCAGTTTTTGACCTCAGCGAAGGTGAGGAGATTGTTGTAACGTACACATCGGCAACGGATAAGATGAAATTTTTCTCAGCATTCATACTTTCGGGTCTTGTTAATGGCGATGCGGTGTATTACACTTATCCAGATAAGGAAAGTGAAACCGTTAGGTCGAAGCTTAAGGAATACGGAATTGACGTGGAAGAATATGAAAAAAGTGGCACTCTTCGCATGGAGACCCTAACCGAGGGTTTCATGTCGAATGGCAAGTTAGACTTTGAAAAGGGAGTTATTGATAGTCTAAACTGGTGGGCTTGGGCGAAAAGGAAAGGATACAAGCACGCAAGAGGCATCGAAGACCTTGGTGACCTTTCTCTTTTCAATGGACAATGGCAAAGATACATTAAAGAGTACTGGCAAGACCCTAGATGGGATGACCCAACTGTTTCTGAATGGGTAGAGTCTAAGAATCCGTTAGGATTAGTGTATGTACCTTTCCTCAAGGAAGTCACTGCCATTAATGTGGAACACATGGCAGAAATCCAAGTCACTGAGCTCTGGAAAGCTTTGAGTGGAAGAAGCGTTGCGCCAACGCGCGCGTGCATTGACCTCCTTGAAAACATAGGTCTATTCTCGAGGTCAATAGGTTTGGATCATAAGCAGCTGGTTGGCCGTAAAATTTTACTAGAATTCGACCCTGCTTCTGATTACGAGAAGGTTGTTGACAATTTAGCTAAGGAAATGATAGCCAATGTTGAACCCATCTTCATTTTCACTTCTAATACAAGCCCTATCCACGCATATCTAGCTGAACAAAAAACAGTGAAGTTTTTCCTAACGTCAATTTCAACATCCACTCCGAAATCAACCTCTAAAAACGAAGTGCTCCTGCCTGCCAAAAGCATATCTCTAATACTAGACACATTTAACGGCGTGTTGGAGACTTACGCGGATACAAACGTCTGTTTCGTTTTCGATATCCTCTCAGAACTATTAGTCTCAATGGGGAAAGAAAAAGCTTCCACTTTTCTGCGCCACGCGTTAGAGATGCAGTCTTCAAAAAAGATAACCACTCTCTTTCTACTCAACACCAGTGCCCATGAAGCTGAAGTGGTTTCTCAAATAAGAGGACTATTCCCAAACCACCTAACCTATGACAAAAACGGTTTACAAATTGGGAAAACTTCTTAGCTTAACACGCAAAACGGTTTCCTCAAAAAAAGGGGAACGGAAAAGTATTAATTGCGCCAAGGCGTATATTATATATCAATATTTGATATACATATTGATGTGACATCGGGGATTAAAAATGAGTCAAATATTAACACCCTTTATCTACCAGACGGGCGCTGGTGTAGCCAGTGGTTTTCTCATTGGATATGCTGTTAAGAAGGTTTTGAAGATCTTGATGATAATTTTCGGATTCTTTTTTATCGCGGTTTCCTATCTTGGTTTATCTGGGATGTTGAGTATTAACTACGAGAAAATGGCGAGTGCGGCTTCAGGGCTTTTTACTCAGGCTTCGGGAGTTTTTTCAACTACCATTGGGAGCCTTCCCTTCACTTCCACTTTTTTCGCGGGATTGAGCATTGGAATAATGAAGGGCTGAGTGAGGCAAGGTTATCTTCTAAAGATTTTGCTGAATGACTTGCGCTGTCGAATGGCTGCGGCATGAAGTATATAAGTTGATTTAACGAAGCTATTTCTGTATCTCAAATGTTTCCAACAGAAGACAGTATTGGCATCTTCAAACCCATAATAAGCTCATGGTATGAGTCTCTGAGGAGTCCCCATGAGTTTCAGAGACGTGTCCTCTTAGACTTGGTTAAGGAGTACGAAAAAACTCGTTATGGAAAAAGTCACCATGCATCTGAAATTGAAGAAGCCGCAGATTTCAGAGGAAACTTCCCCATCATAGATTACGGAGGGCTTAATCCATATTTGGCTGAGATTAAAAAGGGTAATTACGCAGTTATTCTTCCTGAACCGATTGTGTGCTGGGTAATGACTAGAGGCTCAACAGGTCCTGCAAAAGTGTTGCCTGCAACTAAGACGCATATTGAACAGATTTTTACGTGTGGAGCGAGAGGGCTGATAAATTATGTGTTGAGAAAAAAGGATTTTGAACTTCTCACGGGAAAAATTCTTAACCTTAATTTTCCGTCCAACGTTCACAGCATAGTTTCGGATGGACAAACAGTAACTTACGGATATAGTTCTGGAACCTATGCGAGGCTCAATCCAATGCTTAGTAAGGTTAGTCTTCTGCCTCGTCAAGAGGAAATAGACGCTTTGGGTTCAGGAATCAGTAAGGAGGATTGGGAAAGAAGATTTGAATTGGCATACCAGCAGGCACTCAATGAGAACATGACCGCTACGATTGGAGTCACGCCAGTTATCTTATCCTTTGCAAAATATCTCAAGCGAAAACATGGAAAAAAGCCTAAGGAACTGTGGAATTTTCGCGCCTTGTTCTGCACAAGCGTGCGAAAGATACAGTTTAAGTATGCACCCGTGCTCAGAAGATATTTTGGACAAATTCCAGTGGTCGAGATTTATAGTGCAACTGAAGGGGTTTTTGCACAACAACTCGATGAGTTACCATATGTTACTCCGAATTATGATAAGTATTTCTTTGAGGTTAAAATGGGTCAAGGAACGAAGATGTTGCATGAACTTAAACGTGGCGAGTGGGGGAGACTAATAATTTCTTCCTGTATGTTTCCTAGATATGACATTGGAGATGTTATAGAGGCAGCTGGAAAAAACTATTTCCGTGTGATTGGAAGAGACAAGGCGCTAACGCTTCTAGAACATAAGTTGTACAGGTTATTCTTTGGATGGTTTCTCTAAGTGGCGGGATATCTCTTCGAGGCCGTCATCACTGCATATAGTACTCCAACTATTATTATTACACCAACTATGATGAGGAATAAAGCCGACGCAATTTGTCTTCCAAGGAAACCGGTTATTTGAAGATAAAACATTAAGCCAACGAATATCAAGATTAGGCCACCAATTAAAGGGCCTATGACGCCGAACTCCCGCTTCTCGTATTTTTCTGTCTTTTCCTCTTTCTCTCTCTTCTCTCCTTTCTCTTCTTTTTCGCGCTTTTCACGTTTCTCGGCTTTCTCTGCTCCGTAGGGCCCTGGAGCCGATACTGCCTCAGTGGTAGGTCGTTCAACTTTTAAGGCGGCGCCACATTTTGGACAAAAAGCCATTTCCTCACGAACTTTAGTGCCACACTTTGAACAATATGACATGAAATTCACCTTTATCTATTTCATTTTTCTTTTATTGGAACACTAAGTATTTAAAACATGCACCTAAGTCATTAGTAAATAAATGTTATATGTTCCTAACCCAAAATACTTTGGTTGTGGTTAACGAGTTGAATGAAAGTCCTAAAGGTTTTCCAAGTAAATATAGAGAAGGTCTCTTCAGCGCTATTTCTGCAGGAGTTTTCTTCATTTTGGTCGGAGCGATTTTTGTATCAACACCTAATCTTTTTGACAAGATCTTTGCCTTCTTTGGTGACTTTGATCTTGTACCTGTTCCTAACCTAGGATTTAGCTTTCCCGCGCCTGCATCTCCCAATACTCATTCAGTGCTCTATTCAGCAGTAGCACAATTCAGTCTTATCGGGGGGCTTTTCCAGATAGTCATTTTAGCGCTAAGATTCATTGTCAATTCGCCGTTTAGTAAAAAAGCAGAAACTGCGTCAAACCTTGTTTTCTGGTTGGGAGCAAGCTATCTTATCAGCACATTACTTAACGAAATGACAACAGTGGAAACATGGTTTGTTTACTGGGCTGAAACAATAATGCTTATCGGCGTGTCACTGATCATTAGAGCAATTATACTAGCGGTTCGAATGTAACACTTTCACAAAAGTCCTACGTGCGCCTAGCGATGAGTCCTGGCTATGTAACTAGGTTCACATAGATGATTTCAGGCTTGTTCTTTCCCGCAATGTGGACAATATTTAGCCTCTTCAGACAATCTCTGCTTGCAATAAGAACAAAACTTTACAGTGCGACGCGCTGCTGTTATGCCCGCCAACGGTGAAGCACTTGTTGAAACAACGGTTGTTCCAGCGATGCGGTCTGTTACTTTTTGGTGAGTGTCACCTTTGGTTGCTAAACCAATCACTGTATCTATGAGAACTAGAACCCAGTAAATCTTGCTTATGTTCCTAATTAAAGCCAAATCTAAAAGCGGCTTTTGCCCATCGAGTTTTGTGGTTTTTAGGTTCATGATTCTCTTGCCAAACGTCCATCCGTAATTAGTTTCAAGAAAAGTGAAGTATAAGACGCTGAGGATACCTGCAAAGAATGGAAACGTAAATGGGTCAAATATGTATCCAGGCAAGCCAGTTGCCGCTGCAATTACAATGAAAGGTATGGAAATGATCGCTGCGATGATTAAAGTACATACGCTCACAATTATGCTGTCGATGATAAAAGCCACGAGTCTCCTTATCCAGTGATCTTGGAGCTTAGGGTCACTCCCAATTCTTTCAAAACCTGTTGACATATTTTTCCCCAACAGAGTCTTGTATAGTCTTGGGCTATATATCGGTTCGTATGCGAATGCAAGAGCTGCAGCTCGAAGACCATAGTGAAAAAATTTCAATTTTTTTTCTAAGCGATCTACACGTAAAAGTTTATGGAGAATAAATACACAGAATTCATAAATGGTATATAAACAGACTGTGAACTTTTGAAGGAAACGCTCAAGGTAAGTGTTGACGGTGCGAAAGTCAAAACTGGAAATGCGCGTTGACATCCTTAAGATTTTGATTCATGAACCTATGAAGTTAACTAAACTTATGCATGAGACGGAATTGAGCCAATACGATCTGAATCAACACTTAGACTTTCTAATACAGCAAAATCTCGTTGAAGAACAAAACTTAGGCAAAGATGCAATCTTCTACGTTATCACAGGAAGAGGTCTAAGAGTGCTAAATATCGTTGCCTCAATGGTTAGCGAAGCACGTAAGAGCCAAGCATTGCTATATTAAACGCGCACATAACAAAAGTGGATTTACAGAATAAATAAATCGATCTGAGGACTGAAGTTATCGTCTTTCAGCTTAGACGCAGAAACGGAGATTGTTGAGAGACTGTTGGATGGTTAGCAGTCTGTAGAGCATCCGACGGAACATACTTGAAATTTCCTGAACGCAGGTGAGCTTTAGTTTTTTCCTTCTTTTTCGCTACCCCTTCAAGATTTTGTTAATTAAACCAACTTCATCTAATTTAGGAACCCACTCGTGTTTTTCTGGGTCATAACTACTTGATTTTTCAAAGACCACAATCATTGGAGAATTCCCTCTGCTCCAGCGTCTAATTTCTATTCGCATTGTATCACCAACTTCTTTGCCTGAATATTATTGAAAAATGGATTAAACCTCATATGATCATGGAAAGGAAGAAAGGCTTTGAGAGAAACAATGCAATAATATTGTCGGCTTATGCCAAATTCGGAATTAATTTCTCAATTGTTTCCTTAACGTGCATCCATTGATCTTTATTTTGAATGACGAATTTCTGTCTCCTTTTCCATTGATTGCCTCTCTTGTTCCATAGATATACTGCTATTTGTTTTCTGCCAAAGGATTCGAGAAGAAGTACCGCAGACCACCATTTATCTGACTTGTACAAGTTTATGCCTTCAATTACCTTCAGTTTTTCCCAAGTGGGAAATTTTTCCTCTGACAACTAACTCACCTCAAAACAGATATCCTCTAAAAGTATTTAATGTTTTTAGTTGGTCAATTCACTTTTGAGACCAACGATTGTTTGAGCGCGCAAGTTCCAGTTGAGAACCACTGATGAGTGGAAGAAGGTAAAGAACGCTGTAGATCAGCTGGCTACAAAACTTTCTGGTTCATCAGCAAACCGATAAAAAGTTTCTTAGAACGGCAAAGAAGCTTCAAATCTATCTTTATCTAAGACTCTGATGGATTAAGTTCTAATCTTATTCAGCACTTCAAAAGGTTTCTAACGAGATATTGAATATCGTTGTTTGCGTTTAGAATTGTATTGATGGTTTTCTCACCTCTATCCGTCAATTTGTACACCCTTTTTCTATGGTTCCACTTGCCTTCTATCAATCCTTCTCGCTCCAAAGCGTATAAGAGGGAATAGACCGTGCCTGAACCGACCAATATGCGGAACTTGTTATGAATGAAACCAATGATGTCATAGCCGCTCATAAATCCTTTTTCTAACTCCGTTAAAACCACTACATCTAGGAACCCTTTGATAATTCGTCTGTGCATTTTCTTTAGGACATCTGTCTCCACAAGCATCACCGATCACATATTTTTTATTTAATCGGACTCGAATTTCTTTACACCAGTTTAGATATATATAATTTAGTCTAAATCAGAATCCGAATCTATGACCGAACCTACAAGACAAAAACAATCATCCAATGGTTCCAGCAGAGAATACACTCCATCCGCTAACGAATGAACAGTGCATTCTAACCTTTCGAGGAATAAATGAAAAAACAAAACGTTCTTCCGCTAATCATTTTTAAGAATAAATTGCCAATCTAAAAAGTGAACATTTAAAAGCATTTTTTCGAAGAAAAAACGGAAATAGGCAAGATTTTACAGTTAGCGATATATCTGCATGTTAATAAAAGTTATTTTGCCCTTTTAGGCTACAATTCAGCTAGGTGTGTAAATTTGATTTCATGGAAGTATTCTTTCGAAAAAGTAAGCAGAGAATTGGAGCTAGCGAAGAAAAAGAAAGAGGCACTGGACGATTTGTTCGGTGCAGGCAAAATTTCACAGTCTACCTATGATAGTCTTGACACGAGTCTCACCAACGCCATTGTTGAAATCGAAGCTCGACAGAAGGAATTAGCTGGAAAAATGACTGAAAAGATTAACCAGCTGGAGGAACAGATTGGGACACTGGAGCTATTTCTTGCAAGCACAGAGATCGAATATGCTGCTGGAGAAATTGATGAAGAGCTACATCAACGCGAAAGCAACGCCCTCACCATTGGACTTGAAGCTGCAAGGCAACAACTAGACGTAATTAAAGAAGCAATGACTGATTTCTTCCCAAAAGAAGCGGAGCTTGCGCCTCCATCCCCACCAGCAGAACCAACAGAAGAGGCTGGTGAAGAAACAGTTGAGATTCCTACAGAACCTCAGGTAGAGAGCCTAGTGGAGGCGACAGAGGAAATTGAAGTTGTTTCCGAAGAAGTGACATCCGAACAACCAGTGGAAGCGCCGGTAACCGAAGAGACTGAGACGTTGGTGGAACCTTCTGTGGAGGAAGTGTCCGTAGCCGAAGAAACATCGACTGAGGCGTTGCCAGAAACGCCCGAAGAGGAAGTTCCGCTAGCTGAAGAAACGGAAACGTTGCCCGAAATCCCTGTAGAAGACGTTCAGGTAACTGAGGAGACGACAACAGAAGAAGAAGGTTCTTCAGAAACCAACGATGAGCCTATTGAAGAAGTTATAACCACTGATGTTGCTGAAGCCTCTGAGGAAACCGAAACAGCAGAAGCTTCTGAGACAGAAGAGAACGAAACAGCCGAGGAAGAGAGTTCCACGTTTCAAAGCGAAGAAGAGACGACGACAGAATATTAACAACAGCTTTTAGTCATCAAGGTCTAAGAGAACTTCCATCTCACCCTTTTTTGTTGAACCCATATCCCTTATATTCAACTGTTAAAACAGCTACCTTCTTTAGTCTTGAGAAGATTATATACCGTTAAAAGCGTTGATATTAGCGATGTTGGAGAAGGGCTGTTTTGAAAGCGGGTTTAGTGTATCACGAAAAGTTTCGTCAGTATGATTTGGGACCAAACCATGCCTTCAGAGGAGACCGTTTCATTAAGGTCATACGCTTTTTCGAAGAACAGGGAATATTTCGTCTCTCTCAGGTAACCATGTTGACGCCCCAACCCGTTACTAAACAGGACTTGCTTATGGTTCACGATGAAAAGTACGTTGATCTAATATTTAGTTTGGCAGAGAAGAGTAAGCCTTACGATATAGATACGCCGGTTTCACCACAGATTCTTGAAGCTGTACAGTTGATGGTGGATGGTGCTGTCGAGGCTGGAAGAGCGATTTATGAAGGAAAGATCAACCGTGCAGT
>CAYFTS010000116.1:0-6081 GCA_964346135.1 uncultured Candidatus Bathyarchaeia archaeon
AGAAACCATTTCATCACTGGATAAGCGTCCTCCCATGAGAGGTATGTTCACGTAGTAATGTCCCTCTTGACTCTGCAGCTGCACTCCTTCATGACCATTCTGCTTCAAGAACACGGGACCATCATAGCTTTCAAGGGGTTTTCCAAGTTTTTCTTTCAACACACTAAGAAACTTTTTAAAACCCCAATTGTCGAGAAGCCACTTAAATCGAGCCTTTGCCTTGCTTTCTCGGTTTCCGTAATCTCTATGAATTTCGATGGTAGCTACTGCAACGTCGAAAGCCTCTTCTGGTCTAACGAAGACGCCAAGAGGTTTAGCTAATCTAGGACCAGGTAAAGATGCACCTATACTGCCGCCTGCTAAAAGAGTGAATCCAACCTCGCCTTGCTTCCTGACAGCCACTAAAGCAAGATCGTTGATTTCAGCTCTTGTGCAGTCGGACCCACATCCAGATATGGAAAATTTAAATTTTCGAGGCATGTCCATGAAGTCTGGATTTCCAATGAATAAATCGCTTAACTTTTTCATAAGGGAATATCCGTTCAACACCTCATCTTTTTCAACGCCAGACACAGGGCAGAGCACGATGTTTCTTGCGTCTCCATATCTGGCGCCGCTGAAACTTTGACCACACATATCGGTTGTGAAACCCAGTTCATCCATGATTGAGAATATTTGTAAAGCGTCCTCAGACTTTATCCAGTGTAATTGGATGTCTTGTCTATCCGAAATTTCTGCATATCCTCTGCCATATGTTTTGGCTAAGTCAGCTACGCGGCGAAGCTGTTTAGAGGTTATGAAGCCTCCTGGAACTTTTATTCTGAGGAAGTGAAGAGATTCCGTTGGATTTAGAGGGTTGCTGTCACGTCCGATTGAGTATCGCCCTATGAATCGTTCCAAGTCGGCTGTTGATATCTTTGCCAAGCTCTAAATCCTTCTATTATGGAAAGTTATGGGGTAAGGCAGTATTAAAAACTTAACGGTGTTATAGCCAACTTTTAAAAAATATCTCCGCTAAAAGACCCATCGGATTCATCCGTTGGTGCGGGGGGCGGGATTTGAACCCGCGGAGGCCTGCGCCAGAGGATATCCCAGCATCTAAGCACTTAAGTCCTCCCCCTTCTCCTAGGGGGCGTCCATGGCCCTTTCTAATTAGACCTGGCTCGGGTACCCCCGCCACTTCTATCTCAACCACATATTTCAACTTAAGTTTTGCTTGTCTATTGTTTAAGAAAGCCCTAGATCACTCTTATTTAGGTAGTTGACTAAACTTAGATTTTCATTAGCTAACTTTTTTAGGAGTAAACTTGTCATAGAATACGCCTAGCAGTACACCGTAAATTAACGCAATGACTAAACCCCATGCTAAGTTCAACGCAAGATATGTAATACCATACTGCACATTTCCTATTCCAAGCAACACGTCAAAAATAACCCACAAAACAATCCCGAAAATAAGCCCCTTATGGATAGAGTTCCCTCCAGGAATCTTCTCATAAGCCCATCCATAAACTACTCCAAGAATCACACCGGTCACCACACCAATTATAACCGTAAAAACTGCTCCGAAAATTAACAAAAACGCATAAATTTGTTCCGCGGTTACCAACGAATTTGGAGGAAGAGACTCTTCAATAAAAGCCATCATCTGCTCCTTTATCATCAGCAAAGACACGTATGCGAATACGGCTGAAATTGCACCGTAAACAACTCCTGAAACAGTTCCTGCTTTAGCTCCAGTTCCAACCCTACCCAATTTTTTACCACTCCAAATTTTTAGTCACTAAAGTATGGTATAAAACTGTTTGTAAGTAAGAAGAGATACGATAAGCTAAAATTTCACATTCTCTCACCAGTCTGTGGGGCGGGTAGCCTAGCCAGGATAGGGCACGAGCCTCCTAAGCTCGAGGTCGCGGGTTCAAATCCCACCCCGCCCGCTTCTACTTGTATCCACTACCATCTCGGAGACTTCGAAAAATTTCTGCAGGGAAAAGTCAGGAAAGTCACTGCCAGAGGTTATAAGAAAATACTCAAGGTACTCGGCAAAATCGGGAACCTAGACGATCATGAGAAGATGAGGACTATTATCTGTAGTGCTCCAGTAAGTGAGGGGAGAAAGCAGCTTTATGCTAATGCTTATGACTATTACTGCCAGTTCAAGGGATACGCCTGGGAGAAGCCGAAGTTCGTTAGAGAGGCTAGGCCTTTCTTTCTTCCATTGGAGTCTGAGCTTGATGCTTTGATAGCAAATACTAGACACAAGATGTCTACCTTTTTGCAGTTGCTTAAGGAGACCGGTATAGAACCGGGAGAAGCATGGAAACTCAGATGGATAGACATCGACATTCAAAGAAAAACTGTAGCTGTGACTCCAACGAAGAATCACAACGCCAGAGTTCTGCCGATAAGCGAAAATCTGTTGTCAAGACTGTTGAAGTTACCTAAAAAGAATGGAAGAGTGTTTACCAGCAAAAACTTGGACAAATTCAGATGGCTGTACGAAAGAGCCAGAAATATTCTTTCAGAGAAACTGGAAAACCCTAGAATACATGAGATCGCTTTCAGATCTTTTAGACATTGGAAAGCCACGATGGAGTACGCAAAAACAAAAGACATTCTACATGTCAAGTGGCTGCTAGGACACAAAAGGATCGAGAACACGCTAGTTTACACCCACCTAGTGAACTTTGAATCCGATGAATACGTCTGTAAGGTTGCTAAGACGATTAAAGAAGCAAGTGAACTGATCGAAGCGGGTTTTGAATACGTAACAGAAATAGACGGCGCCAAACTGTTCAGAAAAAGAAAGCAGCTCTAAAAGGCTACTTCATCTTCTTCTGTTTGTGTATGCATACTGCATACGGTCGCAGAAGAAGATGTAGAGGCACCTACTATAAACGGTTTGTTTTGGCTTTTGTTTCTGGTTTTGCTGAACGGGTTGGCTGCAGTTTTAGTCATGCTGTTAACTGTTTGTTGGAGAAGGCGTTGAGTGAAGAATTAGGTGAGGTTGAGGAGAAACTGCGTCTCGAAGTTAGGCGTGAACAGCTTTTGGCGGAGGAAAGAAGTTTGCGTGAAAGGTTGACGGTTATTCTTCGCAGTGGTGCTTACCTCAAGGACTACGCGAAAGAGTTGTTGCTTGGAGACCTTGAGCAGATCTCCAGTTTGAAGCGTAGGATTGGAGTTTACGCTCATGTTAAACCTAAAGAATTGAATGTTATTTTGCGTATTCTGAAGAGACGTGAGGATTTGGTGGATGAGCTTTTGGAAGTAGAGGATAAGCTGTTGCCTTCTGAAGCTTATCCTTTCATGGTCACCGAGCATGGATGGACAATTGGAGACTCCGTCTATACTCGTGACAAGATTAGACGTCTAAAACCAAACCGAAAGACTGGCCAGTCTAAACAACGGACTGGAGGTGAAAAACAACAGTGAGCGACAAACCTTTCGAGTTGACTTGCCCCTTCTGCAGTCAAACCTTCCCGGTGGATATTGGTATATCTAAACAAGCCTACAAGGACAAGCCTGCGACAAACACAAACGTGACAGTTCAAGACGTGTGTTCAGCTTTGCCAAAGAATATACTGCCAAATCTATCAGTAGCAGTGAGCAGACACGATCCTAAGACAATACACATCGTTCCAAAAAAGTTCCTAGGAAAAGAGAAGTTCTATGAAGTCACCAAAGCAGTCAAAGACATGCATGGAGAATGGGTATCTCAAGGAAAACACAGCTACTGGTGGGTTCCAGCAATCCAACAGGCAGAACTGTGATAAGCCAAGCCTTGGGAGAAGGAGGGGCTAAACACTTCTCCTTCTCTCAAATCGCGCGCATAACGCTATTGGCTGAGGACGACCATTCCAGAAAACTTATATGTTTCGGACTCGGTTCAGAGATGAGGAAAAACTCGGTCATGTTGGATCACCTGAAGAATTGACTAACGGGGATGGACGCTGGTCCATCCATTAGGAGATTCTTCATAAACACATTGTTTGACTCAACATTCACGTTACTAGGAGTCATTGTGGGCTCTGCCTTCGTTGCTGAACCTGAATTGAAAGTAATTTTAGGAACAATGATCACCATCAGTCTCGGATTGGGCATCTCTACTGGAGTCAGCGTTTACGAGGCGGAAATCTTAGAGAGGGAGAGGAAGGTTCAAGAACTGGAAAAAGCCATGTTGACAAGCCTGGAAGATACACAAGTTATGAAATCGGCTAGAACAGTAGCAACAATCGTCGCATCAGTCAATTTACTAACTCCTCTCCTTGTTTGCGCTATATACATCTTCCCTCTTGCAATGGCGTACCTCGGGATCGTTGGAATCAAGATGGCAGCTTGGACCTCGATCGCGATCGCGTTGGGCACCCTCATGTTCGCAGGGATGTACATGGGTCGAAAGGGAAAAGGAAACGCTATTCTAAAGGGTGCGAGAATGACGGCTTTGGGAGGCATCACCTTTCTCCTAGGATATTGGATAGCGTTGCTGTTCTAGGCGTCATTTTGGTCAAGGCTGTAACGCCAAGCGCGCGAAGGCTTGTCGCATGCATGCATGTAGATAGAAAAATATGCAGGTTGCATACACTCCGAGAAGCAGAAGATGAAGCCATAACAGCTGCTTCTTCTTCATCTGTTTTTCATATGCAGTATGCATAGGTTTGCAGAAGCAGCAGAGGGAGTAGCTTACAAGCACTCGTCTTTTGTTATTCACAATCTAGCGAGGTAATGTTGTTAGCAATGTTTTTGCAATAAGATTTATAAATGAGCGTGAGAATGTTTATTGTGATAGTGCAATAAAGGAGGTTTATAATAATATGACAACCAAAAAGAAAAGAAGGAAAGGCTTAACGATAAAGATATCGAAAAGAGAGCTTGAAACAGAAAGCACATATGACAAAGTAAAGGCTCACCTCAAAAAGAACCCAGACTACGCCTACACAAGAGCCGGCCTTATGGTGGAGATCTACAAACATAAACCCGAAGATCTGAACAGACCCTTTGGCGAGTGGCCAGAAGGAGCCCCAAGTCAATACACACGGACCAGGCTTTCGCTAGAGAAATTAAAAAAAGAAGGACTAATAGAATCAAGGAAGCAAGGCAAGAAATTTCTCTACTGGTGGAAGGAGTCACAATGACTAGAAAACAGAAAGAAAAACCCATAACGAGGGAAGGTTTGGAAACCGCAAGGTGCCCAACGGGAGTGGGTTCAAATCCCACCCCGCCCGCCACGAACACACCCAATACCCCAAATGCGTTTTTGCAAGGGCCCTATGCATTTGCATGCATGTTGAGCGCACGCAATATATAGGCTAAATGTAATAGAAAGCCTTGGCACATTAGAATTGAAAGGAGGTGAAAAAATCTGAAGCAAAGTCTGCTGAAGCTTCTTTCTAAGGAAGACATGGATAAAATTCATCGCGCCACGGTGAAAGTGCTGGAGAAGACGGGTGTCAAGTTCCTCCACGACGAGGCTCTGGATATCCTTGAAAAGAACGGGGCCTTAGTGGATCGGAAAACAAAAACAGCAAAGATCCCAGAGGCGGTGTTCGACGAATTCAGAAAAAAAGCTCCAAACGAATATGCTGGATTTGATCGGAACGGTGAGAGAGTTTCCAGGTGGAGAGATGATTTCTACATTTCGACTTTTGGTGAGGGCACATATTTTACGGAGCGAGATGGGACTCAGCGTCCATCTACGCTAAAAGACATTGAAAAAATAGTGATTCTCGGTGATGCACTGGAAAATGTCGATGGGGCGTGGGTGGGGTGCATGCCAACGGATTTGCATCCGAATGTACAAATGATCCATGCAATGGAAGTTTTGGTAAATAACAGTACTACCAAACCTGTCCAATTGGAGGGAGAGAATGGAGATCAAATGAGGTATGAAATGAGAATGGGTGCGGCGCTGTTGGGAGGAATGGAAGAGCTCAGGAAAACTCCCATCGTTGTTGGTGGTGGGTGGGCTACTAGCCCTTTGGTGCATGCAAAGGAGATTCTCGACTCCCAAATTATGGCTGCAAAGGAAGGGCTCCCAACGCTCTGTGGAAGCATGGCCACAGCTATTACCACTGCTCCCGCAAC
>CAYFTS010000117.1:0-1936 GCA_964346135.1 uncultured Candidatus Bathyarchaeia archaeon
GAAGACCCAAGAGCAAATTACTAGAGCCACAGCAGATAACGAGAAGAAGATTCTGTACATCTTGGGCTCTTCTATATGTCTTAGCTTTTTCTCGTAAATGCTCATAGCTATTGTAGCAACTAGTCCATATATCAAAAAGTCAGCAAAGAAAGAATCTCCCCGAAAGGTGAAACGCCAAGGTATGTTGGGAAGCCAAGCTTAGTTTGCGACCTTCAAGAACTGTATCGACATTTGATTGATGATTTCCTGGTTCAATACTGTCGGAGGCTGAGGAAGAAAGACTTCACAACTAAAGCAGAAAACGTGTCGGGGAAAAGTAAGGGAAAAAGACAATACTTGAACAATGTTCAAACTAGAGACTTGATGAAACGTCTATACCAGTATTTCGAGTGTGAAATTGAAATTCCGAGAATTAGAATAGGTAAGAAACAGACCATTGAGACTTTGATTAACGAGGAAGCGTTGTTGTTCGCTAGGTTTCTTAGAGGTGAGAGGACAACGTGGATTCCAAGGGTTGCTGTTTTGAATTAGGTTATCCATTTATTCGTGGGCTTTCAGAATAAGCAGAGTTTTGTTTGGGTCTCAGTTCTTCTTCCCTTTTGTGAACGTGTACACGTACCAGTTCCAGTATTTATTGAGCCAGCGAGTCTGGTAGGGTCTGTCTGCTCTGTATTCTATTGTTGGATATTTCCTGTCCCATAAACTCCAACTTCCCTCAACGAGGAGGTGAGTGTCATAAAATGATGTGTTAGGCACGTGAAAATGAGACCCTTTTGAGATGTACACTTCTCCAAATTGGTCGGCATATTCCGGAGAAGAGAAGTTTACATCCGCTTCGTCTAACAATATCCATACACTATTCCACCAAAGCCAAACTGCCCACGTAGTGCCCCATTCGTAAGTAATTGACACTTCAATCCACGTTGATGGGGAAATTGGGTACTGATCATAGAAATGCCATTCGTTGTGTTCTGTGTCGTAGGCAAATACATACTGTTTATCGTCTCTCCATCCAACCTCTGCCCATCCCACTTGAATCCAAATGTCGGGTCCGTAACGATGCTCCATAATCCATGCCGCAAAAAAGTCGGTCGAGCCCCTTGCTACGTCCGGATCTGTTACTTGAATCTGCGAAATGATGCCATCATTGCTTTGAGAAGTTTTGGCACCCAAAAAATGGTAGTTACTACTTTTCGATGTGGGTTTGGGAGGAGGCAAACTAGGAGATGCAGGGCCCTGCTCAGAAATCGTTGGTTGCACCCGAAAGTGAGACTCATCTCCAACACCTGGAGGCGGCGGAGGCAGAGAACTGGGCGCAGTGGTTTCCTGGGCAATGGCAATAGTCGTAGTTGCGGCGGTTAGCAATCCGATAATTTCAAGAATGACTATAAATCTGACTAAGCTGCTTTTCATTGAAACACCTTTTTCTATATACCAATAGTTATCACACACCAATTTATATTTCTTTCTCGAATGTTTTCTAGATACATGTGTGCATGAAAATATACTGCGCGCACGATTCTTTTCCTATTATCCTTTTGTGTGCGGTGCGGTGTGTGTATGGGTTTGGGGTTAAAATTTAACTCTTGGACTATCCAAAAGGTTTGAAGACCATGCATGTAAATCTTATATTCGCTAAGCTCGAAATGGTGTTTTTGGGGAATATTCAGTTGTCTGAGAAAAAGTCTGTTTTTTTATATGAATTGGTTGGAATGGTCTTTATAATTATTCTCGGAAGTATGCTCCATTTTACTTTTGAATGGTCTGGCAATCAACCAATCGTTGGTGTGTTCTCTGCTGTGAATGAAAGTGTATGGGAGCATCTGAAACTGGGTTTTTGGCCAGCCTTGCTCTTTACAATTTTTGAATACCGCTATCTAAACAAGAAAACCAACAACTTCTTTTTGGCAAAGACCCTTGGAATTTACGCTATAAT
>CAYFTS010000118.1:0-1718 GCA_964346135.1 uncultured Candidatus Bathyarchaeia archaeon
GGAGAAATAGCTAAAGAGTATGACATTCCATACATGGTTAACGCAGCTTACACCGCTGGTGTCATGCCAGTTAACATGAAAGACTTTCAAGCCGATTTTCTCACGGTTTCCGCTCACAAGTCGATGGCGTCTCTTGGGCCTTTAGGTTTTCTTGTTACAACCTATGAGTGGGCAAAGAAGGCTTTCAAGAAATCGGTTATTTTGCCTGAGTGGAGTGGACGAGCCTTCGGAAAGAAGATTCCCAATGTATTTGGTTGCAGTGTAGGAGGGATATCTCTCATTTCAGCCATGTACTCCTTTCCATACGTGATAGAACGCGTGAAGAGATGGAATGAAGAATTGAAGAAAATGCGCTGGTTCACTGAGGAAATGGAGAAGTTAGACGATATTATGATGATTGGAGAGAGACCTCACAGACACCATCTTACCCATTTCGAAACTCCTCTTTTCTGGGAAATTTCAAAAAATCACAAAAGAAGAGGATTTTTTCTAGCTGAAGAAATGATTAAACGAAACATAGTTGGGCTTCATAAAGGACTAAGCAAACATGTAAAACTTTCAGTGTACGGATTGGACTGGAATGGGGTTAGGAAGGTAAGAGACGCATTCTATGAAATTGCGGATAAATACGTTAAGAAGTTCGATCTAGAATACAGCGTGCCCAGTTCATTGGCTGAAACACCTGCATCGAAAGAAAAAGAAGCTACCTCATGACGACGCAATCGTGCTCTTTAACTCAGGTTTGCCGGGGTGGCCGAACGGCTTAGGCAAGCGGCTGCAGACCGCTATATGGGGGTTCAACTCCCTCCCCCGGCTCCAAAACATTAAGAGAAGGAGAAAAATTATCTAATCACAACAAAGCAACTCTTGATTGAGGCTGTAACGTAGTGACTGAGAGAGCGGTAGAGAAAGACCTTTGCAAAGTTGTTTGTCTAGTCTCCGGCGGCATAGACTCTCCAGTTGCAGCTTGGCTATTCATAAAAAGAGGATGCATCCCAATATTCGTTTTCTATGACAATTACCCCTTCTCCGATGAAACCACAAAGAAAAGAGCCTTAGACATAATAAAAAAACTGAGCGAGTTTGTACCGAAACGCCAAGTCAAAGTTTACCTAGTTCCTCACGGTGAAGACCTTGCAGACATTTTGAGAAATTGTCCACGAAACCTGACCTGCGTACTCTGTCGACGCATGATGTACAGAGTAGCTGAGAAAGTAGCAACTATGGAGGAGGCAGAGGCAATTGTAACTGGAGAAATCATTGGGGAACATGCCAGTCAAACGTTAAGAAACCTTCGCGTGGAAAACGATGCTTTGAGGAAGTTTTCAGTGTTACGACCGCTAGTGGGTATGGACAAACTGGAAGTGGAGCGTTTAGCGAAGAAAATTGGAACCTTTGATGCATCAGCGAGTCCAGCTTCGTGTTGCAGTGCTCCACCGAGACGTCCCAGAACTCGGGCTAGACTTGAAGAAGTGCGAAGGGCAGAGCGCAAACTTTCCGTTGAAGATATGGTTAGACGAGATATAGAAGGTGTAAAAGTCATTCTGTTTTAACTGCTATCTGAGTTTTGAAGCCTTTAAAGCCACCTCAAACACGTCGCAAGCTAACGCTTTCGCTTCGCTTTCACCTGAAACGTTTTTTAACAGCATCCTTCCGTCTTCGGAAAACGTTACCTCTCTATCTCCTTTGCCTTTCAAAACAATAATGTAAGGCGTGTA
>CAYFTS010000119.1:0-2022 GCA_964346135.1 uncultured Candidatus Bathyarchaeia archaeon
TTTATTTCATCTTCAGGTGGGACGATCACCTTTCCGGCACTATGGCCAACGGTCTCGCTTGCGAGAAGAATTACAGGAACTCGATATTTCTCTGCGAGATTAAAGCAACGTATCGTGAGATCGAAAGCCTCTTGCGGTGAGTCTGGTGAAAGAGCTATTATTTCGTACGGTCCATGGCTTCCCCATTTTGCCTGCATAACATCTCCCTGAGCAGTAAGTGTGGGGAGACCTGTGCTTGGGCCTCCTCGCTGGATGTTCACAACGACGGTGGGGACTTCCATCATCACTCCCAAGCCAATATTCTCCGTCATTAGACTTAATCCGGGTCCAGAGGTTGCAGTCATTGATTTGGCTCCTGCCCAGGAGGCCCCTAGGATTGCGGCCATCGCTGCGAGTTCGTCCTCGAATTGGACAAATATTCCACCTATTTTTGGAAATCTTCTGGAAATGTGCTCGGCTATTTCACTTGCTGGAGTAATTGGATATCCGGCGAAAAATCGGCAACCTGCAGCTATTGCTCCCTCGGCTATAGCGATGTCACCGTACCAGAAGTGTTTACCGGTTAGAACTGCTTTTCCCATAAATCTCTCTTCCTTGATGGTTTTTCTTTTTTTCTCTAACCCATATGGCATATTCTGGGCATGCTATTTCGCAGATACTGCACGCGACACAGATTTTTCCCTTTTCCGGTTCCTCCACAACCTCTGGGAGATGATAGCCTTTTTCGTTCACTTTCTCGGATTCTTGGAGCACCTCTTTAGGACAGAGTTCGATGCATAAACGACATTGTTTGCATCGCTCTTCAATAATATGAATTTCTCCTTGAGAAAATTTCACTCTCTGAGTTAGTAGGTCTTTGCCGCTTGCTATCATTCTTTTCTCCATCAGTTCTTTCTATCAACATTCGAGCCTATCTTGGATATAAACGTAAAGGTCTATTTTATGATGTCGAATTTCAGTTGAGTAATCCCCTTTTTGGGACATATTTGGGTAGTATCAAAGATTCAGTCTAGGAATTGTGCATGCGTCTCGAAAATTTATCGAGAGTTTTTCAGAGAACCGCTACTGCATGCGATACACAACTTGTACTCCGCAAGTTTTTTTACATGAGCCCAAATAGAATAAATCCTATAACTGAAAAAAAGAATTGGAGGTTGTAGAACATTTTAATCGGCGTTATTGCGGACACGCATGATCGTTTGCCTCTGTTGGATAAAGCTGTGAAAAGGTTAAACGAAGAAAAAGTTAAACTTGTGTTGCATGCGGGAGACTATGTTGCCCCTTTCGTTGCACCACACCTCAAACCCTTGAAAGCTGATTTAATCGGTGTTTTCGGCAACAACGATGGCGATCAAGAACTGCTTAGAAAACGACTTTCAGATTTAGGCGCTGAAATTCGAGGAAAGTTCGCAGAAGTGATGATCGAGGGGTTAAGAATCGGCATGGTACATGGTGAGGATGGGGAGCTTCTTCAATCACTCATCAACGTGGGAGGATATGATGTGATAATACATGGACACACACATGAAGCAAAAACCTACCATAAAGGAAAGACTCTGGTCATCAATCCTGGAGAAGCATGTGGCTATCTTACAGGAAAATCAACTGTGGCTACGTTAGACACAAAAACTTTAGGCGTGAAGATGATTCCTTTATGAGTATCACTAGAATTCTGTGCTGAGCCTTTTCCGTTTTATTTTCTTCACAGTTTTCTTCACTCCATCCCAACCTTCGACCACCTTCGAGTGAACTATTTCGAAGGCTTCCTTCGAGGTTAAGCGGTATAGCTCCTCACCAGTTGCCTGTCTTGAAAGATATCTTGCTGCTCGTAGCACTTCCCCGTTTAGTCTAGAGTCGGTGGCATCTGCTAGGTGACAGACCAACGCTTCAACTGTTCTAGGCCATATGGGGCCAACTTCACCACCATGATGTGCACAAACTATGTGAATTAGGTTAAGAGGTAAGCCTCTTCGAACTAGTTCTGAAACAATTAGCGTTAGATGATCTAGACGTTCGGCTAGA
>CAYFTS010000120.1:0-17996 GCA_964346135.1 uncultured Candidatus Bathyarchaeia archaeon
CAACGGCTTCAGCCCCGCTGTTAACGAGTACAGTCTTCTTTTCGAAGTTTCCAGGAGCTATTATCGCCAATTTTTCTGCTAACCTAACGTAAGGTTCGTAGGGGGTCACGTGAAAGCATCGGTGATGATATGTCTCCAGCTGCTCCTTTATAGCCTTCATAACTTCAGGATTTCTATGCCCCACATTGAGACATGAGATGCCTGTGACAAAGTCTATGTATTCATTTTCATCAACATCCTTGACTATCGCTCCCTCGCTCTCAGCGACAAATATCGGCGTAACCTTGTAAACTGCTTTGGGCACGTATTTTTCTGCCAACTTCATTAACTCTACAGACTTAGGGCCAGGTGGTGAAACAACTATTTTTGGAACGTCACTTTTTTTCAATATTTGCACCGCAATTTTTTATGATCTTATAAGTTATAAGTTTGACGTGTCAAAAAAGAAGTTTTGAATAGATAGTCAGCGTAAAACACATCGAAACATAAAGTGATGTATTTGCCTACTCGTTTGCAAAGACGAAGAAGTTAATGTACAAAGAAAAACCAGCTTTTATGAAGAGGAAGACTGAATTCTTCGAAATATTTGAGAAAGCAAATAAGAATATTCCGATGGCAGTGAACAGCAACCTCAGTTTTCGCGTGAAAGCTGATTGAAAAGGCTGAGGTAATCTTTAAGGTGCTTTGTTATCAAAAAGTTTCTCAAGACGTGTTCTCTTCCTCTTTTTCCCATCTCTTTAGTTTCTCTTGGGTTTCTGAGCAGATAGAGTGTTTTTTCAGCGGTCTCCTCCACGGTATTCACAAGAAATCCCGTGACACCGTCGATGACTTGAAGTGGAATTCCACCTACATTGCCGCCAACTACTGGAACTCCTTTCCATAAGGCTTCTGTGACAGTCATTCCAAACCCTTCACGAATCGATTTTAGCAAAGCTACATCGGTGGCCCTTTGGAAAGCGTTAACCTCCAAACTCCCAACACCTATGAGGTCAGTTAAAAGGTGAATATCGTAGTCCTCCCCAGCATATCGAGCCGTTCTCTCATAGTAAACCCATCCTTCTGGGTCATCAGGTGCCATGCTCGTTATCAAAAGAAGCTGAACTTCTGGCATACTTTTCTTAACTTTCCTATAAGCGTCGATGACTCCTAAAGGGTCTTTCCACGGGTCAAATCTTGCAACTTGAGTTAAAATCGGGTTATTCGGATCTATGTCATATCTTTCCAAAATTGCCAAAATCTCGCTCTCTGATAAAGGCTTGTTTTTATCGCTCAAAGGGTCTATGGAAGGAGTGATGATAGCCATATTTCTCTGTTCTAAAAATCCCCTCGCATAATCTTTCAAGCTAAAAATAAAGGTGTCATACTTTGCGAGGAAGGGTGCCAAAAATTTCGAAAGCTCTTCATTTGGGTTGGACGTGTCTATATGACAACGCCAAATCCATTTCCCTTTCTTTGTACCATAATAGTTGATTATTGCTAGGGGCTGGGGATCATGTATCACAACGTAATCACAGTCTAGGCTAAGCAACTTGGCGTTCAATTCGTTGTGCTGAAGATATACTTTCTTCATTTCTTCAGTCAACGGCGTGTCTTTTCCTTGAAGGCCATTGTGAAAAGTCTTCGTAACGTTAAAGAATTCCTTGTCACCCTTAATCACTTTCCACTCTGCATTAATACCCACATCTTTCATTAATGGAACAAGTCTGTGCAAGATTTCTGATACTCCACCGCCAGATGCTGTGGAGTTCACGTGAACCACTGATTTACCGGCAAGTTTCTCGCCTAAGGTTCGTATATCATCTATCTCCCTTTCTCCAACGATTTCAGCATAATCGTCCAACGAAAGTTTGCGGAGGGTAACCTTGCTCATCTGTCTTCCCTGAGAAGAAATCTTAAGGCTGAAATAATAGCCTTTTTGTGAATTGCAGCTTTGCGCATGTTTGAGAGCTCATTTCAAATAATTTTAGATTGTTTTCGAGTTTGTTTTTGACTAATTTCGTTCAGTTGCTGGTCTCTTGCTTTGGATAAGTCATTACTAAAAGTTATAAGTAAATTCATATCATAATGCATAGATAGGTGGACATAAATGGCAATCAAAATGGAAAACGTAACTGTGGTTCTAGTGATTATCGCTATCATAACTTCTGCAAGCACTTTGTATTACGGCTTTACAGTATTGGGTGACGTTAGTAAGCTGACAGGCAGTGTAGCAGACTTGGCAGGAAGTGTGGCTGACTTAGCAACAGCTGTAGCCGATCTCAAAAATACAACCCAAGCAGATTTGGCAGACATAGTGGACCGTGTGACCGCTGTGGAAGGAACGCTGACGCCGACGATAACTGTCGTAGGTCCCTGGTCTGGAGCTGAAATGGACGCGTTTCTACCCATCCTCGCAAGATTTGAGACTTTGTCAGGTATAAATGTCAAATATCGCGTTCTCAGAGCTGAAGACCTTGCAACTCTCTTGCCCGCACAGTTCGCAGCAGGAACAACACCGGGCGACGTAATATTCATGTGGTCATGGTGGATTGGTCAGCAAGCTCAGAATGGCCACGCACTTGACGTTACCGCTTTGGTTGACGCAGCCGATTTCTTACCTGGAACCTTTGATCAAGTCAACATTACCGGTAAAGTTTATGGAGGAGCATACACAGGCAAAGTCAAACCAGGCTTTTGGTACAGAAAATCCTTCTTCGATGCGAACGGCTTAACACCAACCACGGTCAACTCAACTTGGGCTGACTTCACAGCTTTGCTTGCCGATATCGCAGCTGTACCGGGCGTTTTAGACCCGATAGCTAGTGGAGACGGTGTTGGATGGCCCCTATCGGATATAACTGAACACTTTCTGACAACCTTCGGAGGTGCACAGCTCCAGCACGACCTCATAGCCGGCACTGCTGACTGGACAACAGACCCTGTGAAAGGCATATTCGAAGATTATTTAGTGCCGACGCTAGGAAACTTCAGCACTCCTACTGAGTGGACTGCCATATTAGACAACTGGTGGGAAGGAGATTATGGCCTCTACTTCATGGGCAGCTGGATAACGGGTATGGTCGATAATGCAACCGACTTAGGCATCATTCCACTGCCAGGAGCGAGCGCCTTAGTCTTACCCGCCGACTCCTTCTTCATACCAACCTATACACAGCACCCAGACGAGGCGAAAGAACTCTTCAGTTTCCTAATAAGCGAAGAAGCTCAGAGACTTCAAACAGCACAAGGTGGTCACATTGCCACAAACATCAATGTACCCGACTCCTCCTACCCTGCTGTGGACTTGATGGTGGTACAATTCACTCAAGACTTTGCAATTGTACCTGACCTCGACGACACCATCGGCGGTGAATTCCAGACAACCTTCTGGACCCAACTGCAGTTGCTGTGGGCAACACCAGGAGAATTAGACAACGTACTAGCAGCTATAGAAGCGGTATCCCCGTAAAAGGGGAGGAAAAAATCGCCGTGCGGAAAAACATCCCCTTCTTTTTTTCTCCAGCTATAATCCTTATGCTCTTACTGGTAGTTTATCCCATACTTCAGACCCTTTACCTTAGCTTTATCTCGTCTTCTGGCGAATTTGTGGGTCTCAGCAACTACTCTGAGATTTTAAGTAGAAAGGCAATATTAAATGTAGAAGGTTTTCCCAAAGGACCTCCGCTAGGAGCGCTAATTCACAACGCCATATGGATATTGATTCATCTCCCGTTATCCATGTTTTCCGGCCTCGCACTTGCGATTATTCTAAAGGATGTGAAAGGCTCTTCGATAATAAAGTCGATAATTTTCTTAGGGATGGTTACGCCGCTGATCGTCGGTGGAATAATTCTGCGCTACACGTTTACGGAACGTGTTGGAATAGTGACCGCATTTTTCGATGTGCTTGGAATCGAGGGGTTAGGTAGAACTTGGACTGCGTTTCCCAACACCGCTCTTTTCGCCTTGATTTTTGGCTCCGTTTGGCTGTGGACTGGGTTCAGCATGATCATTTACTCTGCTGGACTGGCAACAATACCGAGAGAATATTATGAGGCAGCAAAAATAGATGGCGCGGGTCCCTTCAAGATGTTTCGGCGGATAACCTTTCCATTGCTTAGACCGTTAAACATAGTTGTTATAACCATGACTGTTCTTTACGACTTGAAAATTTTTGACGTAGTTTTTGCGGCAACCTTTGGCGGGCCTGGAAACGCTTCAACTGTATTAGCCTTCGAGATGTGGCTACAGGCTTTCCGTTTTCTCAATTTCAACGGCGCTGCTGTTATAGCAACTCTTCTTACTTTACTGACTTTAGTTGTAACTATTCCACTGATTAGATATACGGTGAGGAGATAAGGAGATGAAACTCAGCAAAACAACGATAATACTTCACATCATAGCGTGGTCGGTTGCGGTATTATGGATACTGCCGTTTCTAGGCGTTTTCATGGCTTCAATAAGACCCTTTAGCGAGATTCTTCGCGGCTGGTGGCTCTTTGACCGTTTCAATCCGTCGCTAAACAATTTTATAGTAGCTTGGAATGATCCTAGCTGGCCGCTAAGCAGAGGTGTACTCAATTCTTTCATCGTTGCGATTCCCTCAACCATTATCCCGTTGTTTGTGGGTGCTCTTGCCGGCTATGGATTCGCAAGGTTCAGTTTCCGGATAAGGACCTATCTTTTCACGACGATTGTCCTTTTGATGGCTTTGCCGCAGCAAAGCGTTGTTGTTCCATTATTCCAGATAATGGTGAACTTCAGGTTGATAGATAATTACCTAAGTTTAGTGCTTGTCCATTCCGCTTGGGGTTTGCCATGGATAATCTTGTTCATGAGAAACTTCTTTTCCACCCTTCCGATTCAAATTGAAGAGGCTGCGAGGGTAGACGGAGCTTCAGACTTCGAGATATTCTACAAAATAGTGCTTCCAATGTCCTTACCCGCTCTGGCGTCTGTTGTCGTTCTACAGTTCATGTGGGTTTGGAACGATTTCTTCCTTGCCAAGGTCTTCATTTATGAAGAATCAATGCTATTAGCAACACAACGCGTTGAATTCGTTGGGCGAGAACAATTTCGTGTAAACTGGGGCGTTTTGTCTGCGGCATCCATAATAGTTATGATAGTTCCAATTATAATCTTCGTGTTACTGCAGAAATACTACGTTAGAGGCATGATTGGGTGGACGGTTAAGGGATAGAAAATTCAATCTTCCCAAATCATCTCAAGCAAGCCAGCACTAGACCAAGCCTGCAAAGGATTAGCCCACACTTCTTCCGTGCTAGACAGATCAACAATCTTATCGTTCACCACTCCATAGAGCTCAGGAATCTTTCCAAGTTCCCCAAAGGCTCGCAGTAGAGCCATCTTGATTCGTTCAGCATGAAAACC
Source organism: uncultured Candidatus Bathyarchaeia archaeon (assembly GCA_964346135.1). Classification (GTDB taxonomy): domain Archaea; phylum Thermoproteota; class Bathyarchaeia; order Bathyarchaeales; family Bathyarchaeaceae; genus B1-G15. The sequence continues at coordinate 5,371 of CAYFTS010000120.1, forward strand.
AAAGCCCAGACTCTGTAGCCCTTTGTAGATAATCCAATTATCGTGGGGCCAAACCGAACCTCTAAGGTAACTGTAGGGATCGAAATCCGAATCTTCCGCAGAATGGCTTCTTATGCCGTAACGGGTCCAAAGATCAGGCTGGAAAAGCCGCGAGACCAGAGGTTTTATTTTTTCTTGAGCGACGATTCCTGTGAAAAGAAGGTGTCCTGGATTAGATGTGACAACTTCTCTTTGCCGTTTTTCCCCATCCAAAGCAAGAGCAAAGTAGTTTTTCTTTTTCATCCATAACTTTTCGTTAAACCTTTTCTTCAAGACTTCAGACTTTGCCATTGCTTCTTTAGAAACATCGTTTTTACCTAGTTCCGTTTCGAGAAAAATAAGGTTCTGACACGTCGCGTAAACGTAACCTTGAGCTTCAACTATTGCCACTGGAGGTTTAATCTTCAAATGGTCTTTAACCCCGTCTTTCCATCCTTGATGAAAAAGTCCATAAGGATTCTTCCTCTCGTATTCCACATAACCGTCTCCATCTTTGTCTCCGTATTTCCTGATCCATCTAAAAGCAGCTAAAATGTTGTCCCAAATCTGGAAAAGAAACATCTTATCCTTCGTCCATCGGAAGTATTCTCCAGCTATAAATATGAAAAGAGGAGTGCTGTCGACACTGCCGTAGTATGGAAACTTCAAATGAGGCAGTTTCGCTTGCTCTTCAATGGTGAACCAATGTTCGTGTAGGATCTTTCCGGGTTCCTCTTCCGCCTTCGGGTTTACGGCTTTCCCTTGGTACATAGCCAAAATCCGGAGGGTGTCCCGTGCGATTAAGGAATTTATTTTGAGAATTTGCCAAGCGGAAATTAATGAATCACGGCCAAAAAGAGTGTTGTATCTAGGGTATCCAGCGTTAAGATATCCGTTCGAACTCTTCAATCTCTCTACATCTTTAAGAAGTCTTCCTTTTATCTCTTCAACATTCATTTAGTCTAACTCCAATGTTAGCCACTTGAAGATGTTTATAATTGCATTACAACTGTGCGTGCTTTCTAATCCTTTTATGCCCATGAGTGCGCGTTCAAATTATTTTTTTTCTGATTTAAGGTGTGGTGATCAACAGTTATTTCAGCGCGTTACCCGTCTTTTTGTCAAAGAGATATATCTTGTCCTCTGGAATTTTTATCCAAAGCTCGTCCCCTAACTCAGCCTCAAAGTCCGGGTTCACTACGGCTTTGACCAGATAGTCTCCTACTTTGAGGTTAAGTATCTGCTTATCGCCAAGAGGCTCTGTCACTTCGAGTCTAACCTTAATTAACTCTTTCTTACCCCCAGTGGTCTTATAAACGAGGACATCCTGCGGTCTCACACCTAGTATGCATGTGCCTGAAGTACATTGCTCTGCAGCCTTTGCCGCATCATCGGGAAGATGATATCTGAATTCTCCAGCGTCAAGAGTGGAAGGAGTTCCTTCTATTAAGTTACAGTCAAAAAAGTTAGTGGGGGGACTGCCTATGAAACCAGCAACGAATACATTGGATGGATGGAAATATATGTCATCTGGGGGGCCGCTCTGCTGGAGGATGCCGTTATTCAGTATAGAGATTCTGTCTCCCATGGTCATGGCTTCAACTTGATCGTGGGTTACGTAAATGGTTGTGACTCCTAGTTCCTTCTGAAGTTTCTTAAGTTCGGCTCTCATGTAAATCCTTAACTTAGCGTCTAAGTTGCTCAATGGCTCATCCATAAGGAAGACCTGCGGCTCTCTAACTATGGCTCTTCCTAAAGCTACTCTTTGTTGCTGACCTCCGCTGAGTTGCCCGGGTTTTCGATTAAGGAGTGGTTCTATCTGCAGAAGTCTTGCCACTTGCCGAACTCTATTTTTTATGTCATCCTCTGGAACTTTCGCATTCTCCAAAGGAAAGGCTAGATTATTAAACACGGTCATGTGAGGGTAAAGAGCATAGCTTTGAAAAACCATGGCTACGTTTCTATCCTTGGGGTCTAGGTCGTTCACCAATTTATCTTCAATGTAGATTTCTCCCTCCTCAGGAGTTTCGAGACCAGCGATGCATCGAAGAGCAGTTGTCTTTCCACAGCCTGAAGGACCTAACAAAACAAGGAATTCTCTATCTTTAACTTCTAGACTTAATGAACTAACTGCTACAACGTCTCCGAAGCGTTTAGTCACTTTCTTGAAGAGAACTCTAGCCAAAGCAGCCACCCGATAGACAAACTTCTAAGAGCTTTATGAAAAATCTTTCTTAAAAAGTAATATGATACGCACACACTGACATCCATTCCTATTTAAAATTCAGTAGGTATAAAAAAAGAGTTGTGAAGTTAACAGATAGCTCCCATCTCGCAAATTGAGTCGCGGTCTAGTTATGGCGCCGCCGGTCGGATTCGAACCGGCGACCAGTGGTGATATCTCCCGCAATTCCCCTTTTTTTAGACACGCATACCCTAGTAAATGTCTTTTGTCAAATCTTCTAGCCCCAGTTCAATCAGTCTTTTTCGACTCGGTCTTCCAGTTCGATAGCTCCATTGCATAGATCTGAAATATTTTTTTCTTTCTTTTTCCAGATCAAGAGTTACTCCTGCCAGCGGTCCGTCTTTCATGGGTGGATTTCCAAGGATTCGGTCGGGAAGCTTGAAGTCAGAGGGCCTGAACCCATCTCTCACGTTGAAGACTTGACGCATAGTTGCAATTCTATTTGAAATCTCCAATAGATCTCGTCGTTCCACACTCCAGCCTGTTACAGCATTGATGAAATTTGGTAGAGTATCCTTACCTCCTGCTGCAGAACCCATCCAGTCTATAAAGCTACAAATCCCTAATGCCATGACTGCGTGGTGCTCCCCAATACCTTGCGTATGTCTAGCAGGAGTCGCATCGACCGTGTAGATCAATCCTAACTTGGCCGTGTATGGATCAGTTAACAGTCTTGGGTCATGCATTGGCACCTCCTGTCCTCCCACATGCATGGCAAACTTCTCTGAGCCCTTTCCAATCCGCTCCGCAGCTATCTTAACGCCATCCGCTAGTGTTGCGCCAAATCCTTTCCTCTTAGCTATGCGTTCAGTCATCTCAACAATCGCCTCAGCGTTACCCCAAACCAACTCAATATCATCCGTCTCCTCTTTGGTTAAAATGCCTTTTTCATAGCACTCCATTGCAAAGGCAATAGTCGCTCCGGCGGAGATAGTGTCTATTCCGTAGCGATTGCAAATGGATGTTGCATATGTGATTGACTCCAGATCATCGTTGAGACACATGGATCCAAAAGCAGCTAGTGTTTCGTATTCCGGCTTGTGAGTCTCCGTAGCGTAGGATCCTTTCTCTATTCTTACCCATGCACCACAGGGTGTAGGACATCCTTCGCAAGCGTATTTCCTGATAACAAATTTCACCGTGTCTTCGTCACTCATCTTCTCGGTACCTGTTGAAAAGTCTCTAACGCCTATACCCGCCCAGTTCTTCACAGGCGAATCTCCAGAAATAATTGCCGCATCTGTTTCCCCAGTTGTCCCATAAGTAGTGTAATACTTAAACTCCGTATCCTCTTTTGCAGCTCTGTTGAATTCTCTCCTCAATATCTTAAGAGTCTCAATGTCTTCAACAGTGATATTGTCTGTTCCTCTAACTGCAACAGCCTTCAACTTCTTGGAACCCATTATAGCACCCAGACCAGACCTGCCCGCTGCACGACCTTTATCGGTTATGATGCAAGAAATCCGAGACATCTTTTCACCTGATGGGCCAATGCAGGCGATTTGTATCCTATTGTCGTTATGTTCCTCTTTGATCATCTTATCAGTTTCAACTGTGTCTTTACACCAGATTCTCTTCGCATCTTTAATCTCAACTTCGCCTTCACTGATCCATAAATATACAGGTTTAACGGATCTTCCGGTGACATAAATAGCATCAAAACCTGCCCTCTTAAGTTCTGGGCCAAAATGTCCACCACCTCTGGAATCGCCCCACGTCCCTGTGAGAGGTGATTTTCCGGTTGCAGTGAAGCTTCCGCTATAGGGAGCCAGTGTTCCAGTTAAGATACCTGTTGTCAATCCCAATAGGTTCGCAGGGCCTAAGGAATTCGTCCCGGGAGGAATATGGTTATATGTAATCCTTGATGATAAGCCATATCCGCCAAGCCAGTCCTTGTAGAAGTCCTCGCTCAAAACCTCTTTCTTCATCCTATGATTGGACAAATCGATGTACAGTATTCTCCCAACATATCCTCCCAAAGCAATTCCCACCATCCTTGATATTCCACTATATTGCCGCTCAAGAAAATAAGTTTGGTTATTATTGCATGCATAAGTCAAAATGTCCTCTTCTTCCAGTTGGGATCTTATGCTAGAAGTTTTTGTCTATACATTTTCTTTGTAGGATATTCCTTGTGCAAGAGCTTACTCAATCAGCATTAGAAGGTCTTCTAAGATGTAATTTATGAATTCGTCAGTAGTGCTTTTGCTGAAGAGTGTCACCACACAATTCCTTGTAATCCCAACTACAATCCCACGTTTCTGAACCTCAAACACAGCATACCAGATCTTCCCATGTTCAAGATAATCGCGGTATAGCGTGGTTTCAACAAGATCGGATCCTGCCAAGCAAAGCTTTTCCACTCCAGGTATATCGACTTCGTCAAACCAAATGAGCTTCGTCGCCTGTGGGTTTGACTCATGGAGCTCTTTGAGAGTCGCATGAGGGATCCTCAGCCCGACAATGGCGTGGGGTTTGATGAATAAGACCTTGCTTAGCCTGTTAGCAACGAAATTTGTAAGTAGCTTCTTTACTCCACGAGCTACAGAAGGCGCTAACACAATCATGAAAACTCTTCCTTTGAAAGGTTTAATCCAAAAGGGGGATTCTTCGGTGGTAGGAACTTCAATCAACTTTCGTCGATAAAAACGTCTACGCACGAAATCCTTACTGAAGACTCCTGATATTACGTCTCCTTCTTGTTTCAGGTTCAAAACTTCGGTTACTAGGTTCACAGTTTCTCCTATATCCGTTTTGTAGTTCTCTTCTTCACGGAAATCCTTAAGCTTCCCAATTATCATTCCAATACTAGCTTCCTCTTTTATCTCAAAGATCTTGGCAGGCAGAACCAATCTTAACACTCAACCTCTAGAGGATGTGTTACTTGCTCATTCGGACTTTAGAGTCCATCTACCTGTATCTCGTTTGGTATATTTCTCTATTACCTCACTGAATGCTTTTTCGGGGTCTATCTTGTAATAGTTTGCTATACAGACTATGCTAAAGATAACGTCTGCTAACATGCATGCATGCTGCCAAACTGTTCCGTAAACGGAAATAGAACGGTGTCGCAGGTTTATGCCAAATCAACATTGTGGTGCCGCGGGCCGGACTTGAACCAGCGACTGATGGAGATATCACCCGCAAACTCCCCTTTTTTTGACCGCGTTAAATAAAAAGGTTCCTAAAAGAATGAAAGCGACGCACACCCAACGTTTATTGCATGCATGCACGTCGTCACATTGTTAAGCAACGGGAGCGCCTCAAAAAAGAATTTGCTTAAATGTTGGAAATCAATCTTTATGTAATGCATGCATGCCTAATTCGAGGTTGAAAAGCTTGAAAGCGTTAGTAATCATCCCAGATCTTTGTCGAGGTTGCCAGAGATGCGTGTTGCATTGTTCATTCCAACGCTACGAAACACATGCTCCATCTAGAGCCGCGATCCATGTGGTTCGCCACGGACCTGAGGGGCGCCTTGTAGATGAACCAGTAATCTGCATGCAGTGCGGCATATGCTTGAGTGCCTGTCCTGTTCCAGGCGCTATGGCTAGGAATAAAGCAGGCGCTGTCGTGGTCAAGGAAGAGAAATGCACTGGCTGCGGGCTATGCGTTATGTCGTGTCCTTACGGGATGATCAAATTGGATCCAATAACCATGAAAGCATCGAAATGTGATCTTTGCGGCGGGGAGCCAGCGTGTGTCGAGCATTGTCCCTTCGGGGTCCTCGCTTATCTTGAGCCTGAGCAGGTTGCCTATCTTAGGCACATCTCAGTAGTGGGGAGGCAATAGAAAGTGAGTGACAAATGGTTTGGCTTCGTTGGAAAGATTCTGAGGGTTAATCTAACCAAAGGAGTAATATCAAAGGAACCGATGAAAAAAGAATTCGCCAAGAAGTTCTTAGGTGGAGTCGGATATCCTGCTAAGATACTCTGGAACGAGCTTAAGCCCGGAATAGACCCGCTAAGCCGACAGAACAAGCTTATTCTAGCAACGGGTCCCCTCACTGGAACTCTTTGCCCAGGGTCTGGGAGCTTCTCTGCTTGCTTTAAGTCTCCTCTAACAAACGTCTGGGGTGAGTCCAGAGGCGGGGGAGATTGGGGCCCAGAGTTGAAGTTCGCTGGATTCGATTTGCTTGTTCTGGAGGGAAAATCTGAGAAGCCCGTGTACGTATGGATACGTGATGGAGACGCTGAAATAAGGTCGGCTGAGCACATAGCAGGCAAGAGTGTGCCGGACACTGAGACCATTTTGAGGAGGGAAGTTGGAGATTATGAGAGTAAAGTTGTGAGTATAGGACGTGCTGGTGAGAAGCTGGTGCGCTTTGCATGTATAATGAGTGACTATGATAGGGCTGCCGGCAGGTGTGGTGGAGGGGCTGTTATGGGCTCAAAGAACTTGAAGGCTGTTGTAGTTCGAGGTCATGGCGATATACCTGTTGCAAAGCCCGAGGCTTTCATGGAGGATGTAGAGGACGCTGAGAAGGCTGCCATGGAGTATCCAAACCGGGATGCTCCATTACGAGACACTTTCATGGATGGAACCATGGGATTTATGGAGGAAATGGATGAGACAGGGGATCTCCCAACCAAGTACGGTGCTTCCAACCACTGGGGCAAAGGGGGCGAGATGTTCGATCTCCTGCAGGAGAGGCATCTCATAAAGGGTAGCGCCTGTTTTAGTTGTAACGTTGGTTGTGGCAGATACTCTGAGGTTAAGACGGGAAAGTGGACTACTCCAGCTTATGGTGGTCCTGAATACGAAACTGTTGCAAGCTTCACTGCCTCTTCGCTAAGCGAGGACATAGAGGCTGCCATCCGCGCTAACTACCTATGCAACGTGTACGGCATGGACACCATATCTTGCGGTCATGTTATAGCCTTTGCCATCTCGTGCTACGAGAAAGGTTGGATAAGCGATGGACTTCTTGATGGTGTTAAGTTGGCGTGGGGAAACTCTGATGCTATTGTGGCGATGGTTGAGAAGATTGCTCGGCGCGATGGATTTGGAGACATATTGGCTGACGGGGTTAGGAGGGCTGCCCAAGTCATAGGAAACGGTGCTGAAGAACTTGCTTTACATGTAAAGGGTTTAGAGATGCCATATCATGACCCAAGGTCGGCTAAGACCCTGGCCCTACAGTACGGTACAGCAAACAGAGGCATGTGCCATGTGCACCCACACCAAACCCAGGACGTGGTGCATAGTCCTGAATGGGCCAAGACACTCGTTCCCTACGGCTTGCCAAAGCCTCCCATAGATGGGTATTCCGAAGAAGGAATGGGACCAATTACTATGATCGTTCAAGATGCTGGCATGACAATGGAGATCTTAGGGCTTTGTAAGTTCCATGTTTGGACCGGCTTGTCCCTTAAGAGAAGAGCTACAATCCTCTCAGATACTGTGGGCTGGAATATAAGCGATGTGGAGTTGCTGAAGGTGGCTGAGAGGGTGTTTAACCTTCAGAGATGCTTCAATGTTCGTGAAGGCATAAGAAGGAGGGATGATATGATACCCAAGAGGCTCCGACAGGCACCAGCCTTCGGCCCCTTTAGCAGGAAGGAGGCTGCCATAGTCAATTATGAAGGCATGCTTGATGAATACTATGAGGTCCGTGGATGGGACAAGAGGACGGGAATTCCGACGAGGAAGAAGCTTGAAGAGTTAGGTATCAAAGAAGTGGCAAACCAGCTTAACATATAGTTACAACAAATACCTTAGGGGAAAAACGTTTTCTAGAGAAAGAAAGACAACAATCTAACAAGTACGCGCGCTGAAGACCTTGGGCGCGTCCATCAGCTAAACAACATGGACCGAATGCTACCAGTGTGCGCATAGAAATGTCCCACCCACGCTATTCTGTTAGAGGCCCAGAGCATATTGTAGACGGTCTGGAAAATGCGCCTTCTAGTTAGTTATAGTTCTTCAAAAAACGCGTGCCTGGTTTTTGTGCCTTTTGGTGGACTGGTTATGCCCCAGAAAAATGTTCCAGGTATGTTTCCAGTGTTTTTCACTGCGTATTTCCAACCTGGAGTCCAGTGGCCAAATTCGCCCGTTTTTATTGCTAACTTTTCCGAGGTGCCAGCTTTGATTTTGGACACATCCTTCCCCCAGTAAAGCGTAAATTCTCCAACGAGAACGTAATAGAACTCGTTGCATGGACCATACCATTCATCGGCCGTGCCGTCGTCTTCTTCTTCAAGAGAAAAGGTAGCAGTTGATTCAGGTGTTGTCTGCGTTCCCGGTGGCATGAAATAACACCCCACTCTTCCTAAGCCCACTATTCTTCTCATATACACCATGAAACTGCCAGGTATCGCATCATCAGGAAAGATCTCCCATTCTTTCATCCCAAACACTTTCGGTTTCTGCATTTCTCAACTCCTCACATCTTTTAGTTTACCTCGTTTTGTTATTTAAGAATCTTTTGTACTTGTAATCATCAGCCATGTAGAACCTATGCATGCATGCAGAAAGAGTGAAATCTCGCGGGCGCGCCTCATCTATTTCCAAGTCACGTCTGTCCATTTCTTGCCAATTTCTGATAGAGGGTTATCTACGTATTTCCGTTTTAGAATTGGTTCGATCTGGATATCTAAGACATTAGCAATTGACACTGTTGAGAATATCACATCCGCTATTTCATCAGCTATCTCTGTCTTAGTCTCCTTCCTGAGAGACCTCGCCAATTCTCCAACTTCCTCGATCAAGACATTGAGCAAAAAGGCCCATCCCATCTGTTTATCCTTGTCTCCGAGTTTGTTCTTCATCAGTATCTGAAATTCGGAAATCTGCATATTCATCACCGTTTTTCCATTAGAAACTAAGTCTTACTCCAGCCGGGGTTACCTCCACCAAACCCAAATCTTTCATGAGCTTTATTGTTGTTGAAAGCCTTTGCGTGTTTAGATGATATTTTTTTCGAAATTCTGTTTGAAATACTCCATCCATTGGAATTGCGCTTTCCAGCCGATTTCCTTCTTCTAAAAGGGAACTTGTAGACAACGGTCTCCTTTTCTCTCTTAGTATCCCGAAGATCATGTAAGCTACTGGAAAATTGAAAATTGATGACCGCAATAGATTTTGTTCTTCCTCCGTGACATCGGGATTCGGATTTATTTGGAGTATTGTCTTTCCAAGTGGAGACAAAATGTATGTTCCATCGAGCCGTTTAATTGTTAAGCCCATTTGAGTAGCGTCGTCAAGAAAGACTTGTGCCCATTTCTTGCCAACTGGTTCCAAACTACGAATTTTGGTTCTTCGGTCTTGAATGTAAGAGATTATTTCTTCTCGTGTTTGCGCTCCGTTTCCTACTGCAAGGACTACTAGTTTAATGTCAGCAACTCTATTGGTGTCAGGGGCACCGTTCCTGCGGTTGCCCCATAAAGAAGCGCTAGATATTCTAGTTTCTCTTGTTGTTCTCTGTTCCTGGTGAACTTCACCATCATCTTCTACAACGAGTAAGCCGACGCCAACTGCCTCACATACATCCTTAATGTAGGTAGATTTGTCAAGTAAATCTCTCGGAATAGCAGCATAGCTTTGATTGATCAGATCCGAGACTAGGTATGTTGTGGCCTGTCCCACCGCCTTCTTTACGTTTCCATCGCTACCCTTGGTTTCTACAGCCAACACTCTTTTGGTCCTCCCTCTCGTAGAAGCGATAAGATCTGCTTTCACTCCCGTAATGATCTCCTTTTCCTCTTGATCCCAGACTTCATAGCCTAGTTTCTCAAGATGCTTTCGAACGTGCTTCCTGACCAACGATTCCTCCAAAAATATCACCTCAAACTAATACAAACCAGTCTTCTCAAAGTGCTCTCGCATCTCCTGAATACTGTTACTTGCTCTGCCACTTAACGTGATTACAAAGTATTGCTCCTCTTGAAGGCCTAGCTTCTTCAACGCCTTCTTGAAAACCTTCAAGTGCCAACTTTTTGGCAAGATCAGGATTCTTTTCTCGTATCTGTCGTGATATTTCTTGATCCATGACGCCAATCTGTCGACAAAAATCTCAAGAGATCTCCTTGCCAAAGGATTTGAAAGTTTTCCAATAAAGAAATGATATGGATTATACTCGTAGCTGTCTACAGGATACTCGTCACTATAACAGTAAGGAACAATTACCATGGGTTCACTAACCACGAACAAATCAATCCTGCTCAAAGTTGGGCGTAACGCTTTGAGATACCCGAATTTATGACTTTGAGAATATGGATATGGTTTCCACGCAGAACATGGGATAAATACAGCGACTTCAGATTTGGGAATCCATTTCAACGACTTTTCGAAAAAGAATCGTTTGACAGATTCCACCTTCAGAGAGAATTTTCAACTACGCCTCAACGGCAAGCCTGCGAAGAGTCTACGAGAGACAAAGAAAGAGAATAGCATTCAAGCTCGGAAATCCCAGAATCTTGAAGATCACATTCAAGACTCTCAGACACTGGAAAGCTACGATGGAATATAACAAGACAAAGGACATCCTTCACGTCATGCAAGTCCTAGGTCACAAGAACATCAAAAACACGTTAAGATACACGCAATTGGTAAACCTCGAAGAAGATGAATACCTCTGCAAAGCTGCAACGACAGCTAGGCAAGCCTCACAGTTGATAGAAGTTGGCTACGAATACGTCTGCGAAATGGAAAACATAAAGCTGTTCAGAAAAAGGAAATGAAAGTGTCGCCAGTCAGGAAAATGATGTTGTTGGCGCCGCCGGTCGGATTCGGACCGACGACCTACTGGTTAACAGCCAGTTGCTCTACCTAACTGAGCTTTCGCCCACCAAATAGCGAGTGTACGGCGGCTCAACGTTTTCAGCGGCGCCGTTAATCTGAGAACTTGCTACAATATTTAAGGTTTAATGCCTGTTCTGTAAAAATAGAGCTGAGTTAAGCTCTGTTATTTCATTACATTCATGATAGCTCTGGGCAACTGGTAAAAGTCGTGAACGTAGGAGTATTTTCCTCTACCAGCCTTTGCGAGGTTCATGCACATTTCTGAGTCTCCACCGCCCACTCCAAGCGGAACCTGTATCACATGAAGCCTTTGATATTTCTCTGCAATCTTAACTGGGTCTTTACCTTTAGTGACCCAGCCATCTGTTATGAGGATGCCCGTGCTTTCCAGTTCACGGAGCTTTTCTAGTTCTTCTAAACCTTTTTGCAAAGCCTCTTCTATATTTGTGAGTCCTCCAGGCTGGATATCCAACATCTTGTCAATCAACTTCTCCATATCTGGACTGTCCTTTATGGGTTTCAAAAGTTGCGCATGCTCTTTAAAGGTAATGATGGAGTAGTGGTCATCCAAAAACCTGTATGCGAAGACACCGACAGCCAAAGCTGCAATAACTATTTTTTCCATTTGCATCGAGTTGCTGGCGTCTAAGATCAATGAAAAAGCGTTTTTCTTTCTTCGCCTTTCAATGCATACCATGTCTCGGTAATCGAAGAAGTTTTTACCTAGATTGTTCTCAAGCGTCTGTTCTAGATTAAATTCTTCTAAGCCTGGGTGAAACGGAACATTAACGCATACTGTGGGACATATTCCTCTTCCAACTATTTGAGCCGCAATTCGCCTAATGGTTCTGTTCAAAATTTTTCTTGCCATCTGCCTGCGCTCAGGGTCTAAGCCTGCCTGCGTCATGAACAGAAGTTGAAGTGCAGGCCATTTTGGCTCTGAATGTTCAGCTACTTTTAACATCGTTTCAAATAGGTTTTCTTCCAAAAACATTTCAGAAATTGATTTAGGATTTTGCTGGAGAAGATAGATTGCTTTTGTAAGGTTGCCCTCATTGAGAGCTGCTTTTATTTTTTTTGATGAATCTGAAGTTGAATTTTTCTTCTCTTTTTCGTTTTTAGCTGTGGCTAAAGGTCTACTGGCTACTTGTTTGCCTGCGCCTTTACCATACTCTTTTAGAACTGAGGTGACGATGTTTTTGACGATGTTTTCCATTTTTTGAGTGGTTTGGTCTTGAAGTTCAATTTTTGTTGCTAATGCCATGGTTGCCGCTCTGGTCCAGACATCCAAGTTTAGTGTTATGCTTCCTGATAGGCGCTGAATCAGCTCTGTGATGTCGATTGCACCTCGAACTGAGGCTCCATGTCTTATGTCTGGGGTTTCTCTAGTCTTTCTTGCAATTTTCACGGCTATGGCTATGATGTCATAGTTTTTGCATCCTGTTTCTTTTTCAACTATTTTCTGTTCTTCAGTTTCTGTTTGGTAGTCGAGGCGGACCCATACGAAACGGTCTTCAAGGGCTTCGCTGAGTCGGCTGGTGCCTACAAACTCTTCGGGATTTTGAGTTGCGATTATGAGGAAGCCTGGTTTGGCTTTTATTGTGCCGATTTTGGGGATGAT
>CAYFTS010000121.1:0-4455 GCA_964346135.1 uncultured Candidatus Bathyarchaeia archaeon
CTACAGCCAACTCAGCGACGGACAGAAATATCGCTACTGCATCGCCAAGATTATTGAAAGCAACGCACAGTATTGGGTGGCAGACGAGTTTTGTGCCACTCTACACAGGGACACTGCTAAGATTGTGGCTTTTAACGTGCAGAAGTTGGCGAGGCAGGAAGGCGAAGCTGTTCTAGTTGCAACCACTCACACTGACCTTTTTGAGGATTTGCAACCGTCTGTTCATGTGCATAAAGGGTTTGGCAGACAAGTTGAAGTGAAATATTTCCCAAATGAAACTAACAAAACCTGCTCTCTGGTAAAGGAGATGCATGTTGAAGAGGGAAGTCGACAGGATTATAAGAAACTGGCTAGATTTCACTATCGCAACACTCGAATTCCCATTCCCATAAAAATTTTCTCTTTGAAACCCTGCGACAAAACAGTAGGTGTAATCGTGTACAGTTTTTCGCCCATAATTTGTTTCGGGAGAAAACATGCTTTAGGAAAGACAATGCATGTATAGGAGTTAAATCGAAACTTCGCCACCATCTCCAGAGTAGTTTTACATCCGAAGTACCGTACAATTGGGTTGAGAGCAAGATTGGTGAGGGAAACGTTGCCTTTGGTGAATAGGGCTTACGTGGAAACGATGGCGGTGATGGCTCGTTACAACCCGTTTTTCGAGAAAGCTGGAATGACAAAGGTAGCGGCGAGATTGCCGCATAAGAGCATTGTGGAGGCGGTGGAGAAACTGCGAGAGTCTGGGTTTAACCCTGTTTTTCTTGCGTCAGAAAAAGGCAATCTGCACTTATTAAAGCAGATGAGTGAGGAGCAGAGGAAACGGGTTAAACAGACTTTGCTAGGTGTTTCAAGCGTTTTCTATAGGCGTTTAGCTGGAGGAAAACGCACGTTTTTGAGACGAGGAGAGTTCTCTGAGATTCTTGAAAACGCAACCATAGAAAAAACGGCGAAAATGCTACGCATCTTAAGCATTTTAATTCAGACGAAAGTTTACTTAATCTGGAAAAACCCAACAATCAACAACTGATGGCTTGTTGAGGCTATATGTTAAGTTGGTCTGCCGCTTCTTTAAGCCCTAACTCTTCAAGCTTCTTCCTCGTTGGAATCCCTGTCTTCTTGTCCCATCCACGAGCCTCATAGTATTCATCAAGCATGCCTTCATAATTGACTATAGCAGCTTCCTTCCTGCTAAAAGGACCGAAGGCAGGCGCCTCTCGAAGCCTCTTAGGTATCATGTCATCCTTCCTTCGTATCCCCTCACGAACGTTGAAACATCTCTGAAGGTTAGACACCCTCTCAGCAATTTTCATCAAATCCAAGTCGCTTACATCCCAGCCAATCGTATCAGAGAGGATAGTAGCCCTTGTCTTAAGGAATAAGCCAGTCCAAACATGGAACTTACACAGTCCCAGAATCTCCATTGTCATGCCAGCATCTTGAACAACCATCGTAATTGGTCCCATTCCTTCTTCGGAATAGCCGTCTATGGGAGGTTTAGGCAAGCCGTAAGGAACAAGTGTCTCAGCCCATTGTGGAGTATGCACTACGTCGTGGGTTTCGTGGGGATGCACGTGACACATGCCTCTGTTTGCTGTGCCGTACTGTAAGGCTAGAGTCTTAGCGGGTCTTGGGTCGTGGTAAGGCATTTCTAAACCCTTCACATGTAAAGCAAGTTCCTCAGCACCGTTTCCTATGGTCTTTGCGGCTCTCCGAATTCCTTCAGCCAATATGTTTCCAAATCCCTCTCGTCGAGCAATCTTCTCAACCATAGCTACAATAGCCTCAGAGTTTCCCCATGTCAGCTTAACACCGTCAAGAAGCTTATCATCTATCCAACCTTTCTCGTAGCACTCGATTGCAAAGGCTATGGCGTGCCCACAAGATATGGTATCCATACCGTACAAGTTGCAGATGTAATTAGCGCGAATGGCAGCCTCTATGTCCTCGCTTAGTGGAAAAGCAGTAAAGCTTGCAACAGTTTCGTATTCAGGACCACCATAAGGTGGAGTAGTCCACTTTCCAGTCTTGACTTCGGAGTATCTGCCACAACCAAGTGGACAACTAAAACAGGCGCTAAACTTAATGAGGTGTCTCTCCTGCAAGAGGTCAAACATGTCCGTTCCTTTGCCCCAGTGGTTGGAGGCACCGTACTTGGTTGGGAGGTCTCCTGTCTCATCTATTGATCCCATATATGCCATGGTTCCATCCATGAAAGCGTCTCGGTATGGCTCATTCGGGTCTGGATACTCCATTGCAGCTTTCTCAGCATCCTCCACATCCTTCATGAAAGCTTCGGGTTTTGCAACAGGTATGTCACCATGACCTCGAACTATAACAGCTTTCAAGTTTTTGGAACCCATAACAGCTCCTCCACCACACCTGCCAGCAGCTCTATCATAACAACTCATGATATTTGCAAAACGCACAAACTTCTCGCCAGCAGCCCCTATGCTCACAACTTTACTCTCATAATCTCCAACTTCCTTCTTCAAAATGTTCTCAGTGTCGGGTACACTCTTTCCAGTGAGGTGCTCAGCCGACCGTATTTCAGCAGTTCCATCACATAGCCATATGTACACAGGTTTCTCAGATTTTCCTTCCACCACGATGAAGTCGAATCCAGCAAACTTCAACTCTGGACCCCAATCTCCTCCACACCTAGACTCACCCCAGACGTTTGTTAAAGGAGACTTAAAGCACACAGAGAAACTCCCAGAGCCGGGGCAAAGTGTTCCGGTTAGAGGACCAGTTGCGAATATAAGCTTATTCTCATGGCTTAAAGGATCAATTCTTGGCTTAAGCTCGTCCCAGAGTATCTTAGCAGAGTATCCGACTCCTCCTAAGAACTGCTTGGCGAACTCTTTTTTCATCGGCTCCTTCGATATCACTCCTTTTGTTAGATTAACCCGCAGAATCTTTCCAATGAAGCCAAACCACTTGTCACTCATTTTCTATTGCCGTCTCGCCACTAAGATGCGCCTAAGATAGGCAGCCTGCTCAGGCTCAAGATAAGCGAGAGCCCCGTAAGGACAGTGCTCGACACACAATGGTTCCCCACTGCATAGGTCACATTTTGATGCTTTCATGGTTATTGGATCCAATTTAATCATCCCGTAAGGACACGATATGACACATAATCCACAGCCAGTGCATTTCTCTTCCTTAACTACGACAGCGCCTGCTTTATTCCTAGCCATAGCGCCTGGAATAGGGCAAGCATTTAAGCATATGCTACACTGCACGCAGATTACTGGTTCATCTACTATGCGTCCGTCAGGTCCGTGGCGAACCACATGGATTGCGGCTCTGGATGGAGCATGTGTTCTATGGTGTTGGAATGAGCAGTGTAACACGCATCTCTGGCAACCTCGACAAAGATCTGGGATAATCACTAACGCCTTCAATTTTTCAACCTCGAATTAAGATTTATGTGATTAGACTGATAGCACAGAAGCAGAAAGATAAGATTTTGTAGCATAAATGTTTATTTCTTTTTTTCTATGAATTGACGCGGCGCTATTCAACAGTATGGTTTCAGTTGACGCGCGCTCATTGCTTCACGAGGTTATGGGAGTAAATAAGTAGCGTTGCGTGCATGCAAAATTCTCAACTTCAGTTCAGGACTTTCGCTTTGAATCATTCCGAACACCACTGAGGCACCTGAAATGCTAAGATGTTTTTCCAGTCCTTCAGCAAGGATTTCAAGTTTGTCTGGAATGTCTTCTCGTTTTAGTGAGTGTTCTTCCTCCAGATACTTGTATACAAAGAGAGCAGCAGGTTCTCCAAGAGTTTGCTTTAGTACCTTGTCTACAATTTTGAACAATCTTTTGGGGTCCTTCCTTCGTTTCAGAGTTTTTGATTTCATGGCTCAACACAAATACTATTCCTAATTATGCAGTAAAAGATTATGAATTCAAGATACAGATCAAAATGAGTTATTTGCACTTCTAACACTCTCACGGGGGAAATTGTAAAAGCAAATAAATTCCTGCAATGATAAGATTGACTAAAAAGGGGGATGGTTATGCCTAAAATCCTTATTGTCTATTATAGCAAGACTGGAAACACTGAGAAGATGGCTAAAGCTATAGCAGAAGGCGCTGGAACTTTTCAAGAAGTCAAAGTGGAATTAAAACGTTCCGAATCACCTTGGAGGTTAGCCAGTTTCGACGCCATATTGATTGGAGTCCCAACTTATCACCACGATATGACTGATAACATTAAAAAATTTCTCGAGGAAACCGCTTTTCACAACGTCAACTTAAAAGGTAAGATTGGAGCAGCGTTTGGATCTTACGGCTGGAGCGGTGAAGCACCCGGGATGGTTCTTGAAATAATGGAACATAAATTTGAAATGAAAGTCGTAAAACCGCCACTGCTCATCAAGTATGTACCTGACGAAAAAGGTTCAGAGGAATGCCGTAAACTAGGAAAAAATGTTGCTGAACAAAC
>CAYFTS010000122.1:0-31696 GCA_964346135.1 uncultured Candidatus Bathyarchaeia archaeon
ATGTTTGGTTTCAAGTTTATGTTGGATACCGAGTTAAGAGTATTACACAGTCCAGGAGAAATGAAGAGTCGATGGTCTGAGATGAGACAAGACTTGTACAGGTTTCTTTACATGAGAGGGAAACTGCTCCGCCAAGAAGATGTGAAAAACGTAGAAAAAGTCTCAATCAAATCCCTCAAACCGTACCCGGGCTATTTCTTGGCTCCAGAGATTCCATTTAAATTTGCGATTTCGAATTGTCTAAATAGCTCGCATTCACTTTTCAAAAGAAAGCTGGAAAGCTTCAAGGAGTTCACACAAAACATGCGTCATATACCATCTGCACTTAGCTTCGCCAGAAAACATTGCTTAGATTACTTTGGGTTTCAGAAAAAATGGTCGACTTACGTGCCCAAGATTAGAGCTGATAGAAACCTAAGAAATATTCTTAAGAGCTCATTGTAAATCTGTTCAGTTTCTATCTGCTTAAAAGGCCACATTCCTTTAATCGTGACCATGTACTTTGATTGCTTCTCCGTCTAAGCATCTCTTTTAGAATGAAGTAGTTACCAGTTCTTTTATTTATTCTTCTCCAAGAAGGAAAATTGAAATAACGGCGTCTTTTTTCTTTTGACTTCCCCTCTAAAACATCATAGATAACTTTTTTCAAGAGCCGTGTTTTCTCTATGTCATTCTCTCGAGAATAAACTATGTCTTCTTCTGTCTTCTTAAGAAGAGAAGCTGTTTTTTCATACTCGTCTATGAGATGATCGATGTTGTCTTGATATGAAACAATCAGCTGCTCTTTTTCTTCGTTTGTTAACGGCCTACCTAGTTTTTCATCAGCCACCCGGAGAACCGAATCTACTATCTGATAAGTCATTGGTTCGAGATTCTTGAATTGATGTCCAATGTGTCGATAAATGTCTAGGTTTAGTTGAGCTATCGATGAGGGACCAATCAAATCATATGTTTGAAACAATAAAGAAGTCTCTACCGCATAAGTATTAGGAAAACTCAATTGTTCCATTACGTCACGGGAAACAGCGAACTCCCCTGCCAAAGGGTATTTCATACTTTCTAGACCAACATATAGATTAAAAGTCTCAGCAATAGATTTCAAGAGTGGAACAGCCAGCAGACGACAGATACGGCCTCCGAAAATAGTAGCTTGAGGGTCTGCTTTAGTGACCGTTACCCTCTTATAATATGCCTTAACGAATTTTGTTGCTGCTTCCTGAACATTCCAAGAGTAAATAATTGGGTGACAAAGTCCAGTGACGAACTCTTTTTTGAAGCCAATGATGTCTGCGTCTACAAAACATATTATATCTCCTTGCGTAATGGGGACCGAAAGCCAGATTCCGGAGCCTTTACCTGGAAGTATGCCGAAATAGCCAGTGGCGCCAAATACACCGTATTTTGCAAGCAATTTTTGTAAATTTTCGTCAAATTGGTGAACCACTTTCAGGAAGAAATCTATAAGGCCTCTCTTCGCTTTTTCGTTTTGGCTTTTGTACTTGTTAAGCAAGTCGATTTGTTCCTTGAAAAGTCCGAGTTCTTCATAAGCAATTTCCACGACCTTTTGGAGGACACTGAAATCGGGTTCTCCTCTTTCTTTTCGTGTGGCACCCATAACGATTATTTCATCCAAGTAACCGGCATCAACCAACTCGCTGCATTGCGCCAAAATTCGGTGCAGCGTATCTTCTTCTATCTCTAGAATCGCTTCAGGTTCAAATTTTGTGGGAATAACAAGAGAGATAGACAAAGGAGAAGATAACCCGCCTTCATCCAATACAGAAGTGTTAAATTTCTCTTTTATACAATCTCCAAATTCGAACCTTCGATAATCACCCAAATCTAATACTTTACTTCCTTTCGAAAACATTCTTTATCGTTCAAACTATTTGTTCAGCCTATCTAAAAAGTCTTTCAACTGCTTCATTAAGTTATGAAAATCTGTGTGAACAACCAAGTCCGCCGCTTTTACTATCGAATTATCTTTGGGTCTAAAAGCAACTCCTACTCGGGCTTTCTGAATTATGCAGAAGTCGTTGTGGGAGTCGCCTACAGCCAGGGTGTTATTGTCTTGTATTGAATATTCTCTGATGAGATCATTCATTGCATGCAGTTTGCAAACGGCTTTTCTCCCACAGTTTTCTTGGTTCTCTTCTTTCCATCCAAGTGGCATACTAACTTTGCCCGTTACAATTCCATTAATGATCTCTAACTTGTTGCCTCTCACCGCGTCTATGCCCAGTTTCCGAGCAAGCCTAGACGCTAGAAACACATAAGAATCCGTTACTATGGCGGTCACAAATTTCTTTGACTTGAGAAAGTCAACAAATTCTATTGCGCCCTCTACAAGGGCTATGGTGTCAAAGATTTCTTCCATTTTAATAGCGTTAATACCAGAAAACAACTCTGCAATTTTTGCACTAACTTCATAGGCTTCCATATATTTGGATTTTCTATCGATTTCCATCAGTCTATCAGTGAGGCTCAACTTTTCACATAAAACATCAACTGTACGGCGCTCCAAAATGGTTCCATCCATATCTAAAACTGCTAACCATCTCATGAGAGGACCTCGCGATAAACTTGCATTGTTTGTTCCGCAGCTTTATCCCAAGAAAAAAGCCTTAACACTCTCTCCCTCGCTTTTAATCCCATATGGAAGCGGCGTTCTTCGTTATGTAACAGAGAAACTACTGCTTTCGCAAGTGCTTTAACGTTTCTTCGTTCAACCAGCAAACCAGTCTGACCATTTTTCACAATCTCAGGTATGGCGCAAGTGTTGAAGGCGATTACTGGCTTTCCACAAGCTTGTGCTTCCGTTGGTGTTAATCCAAACCCTTCCCAGAGACTAGGATAACAAAAAACGTCACAGGCAGCGTAAAGATAAGGAACTTCTCGATCGGAAACGTATCCGGTGAAAACAACCGAGTTTTCTACCTTTAAACTCTTCAGCAGTCGTTCTAGATCTGCTATGTCATGACGCATGGCGCCACTTATCAAAAACTTAGTTTCAGGCAATTCTCTTAGTATCTTTGGAATCGCCTTAATCAAGAACTGTACACCCTTGTAAGGGGCCAACCTGCCAAGATACAGAACAACCGGGTCGCTTCCTAACTTGTAAAATCTTCTAATGCTATTTCCATTTACGTTGGGATTAAATCGTTTTGTATCTACACCATTGTAGATAACCTGAATCCTTTCTTTTTTGACAAAGTATCTTCTCATCAACTCTTCTTTCAAGAAGTTACTCACAGTGATTATTTTATGTATTTTTGAACGAAAAGCTAAAAAAGTTCCGACTCTGTGATCTATCATCTTCAGTCTTTGCTTATAGTTTCGCCAAGCTCTTATTGGAGCAAAGCCATGATAGGTAAACACGTGTGGTTTTTTCAAAAACTTGTTTGCGGCGTTTCCTACGAAAATGTCTGGATGATACTGAGTATGTATTAAGTCAAACTTCTCTAATGCACGTAGACTTCTGAAAGGAAAAACAAGATTTCGCAAGAAGAATATACTGTCCCCTGCAAACTTCAATTCATGAATCGGAAGATCCTTCGACTTAATTTCAGTTTCACGACAAACAATTGCAACCTCATTCCCAGCACGCTTCATTCTCTTCGCAATTTCCATTATATGACCTACTAGTCCAGAACCAGTATGCAAAGAGGAACGAACATATACTATCCGCAAAATTCTCTACCTTATTTTTGATTAAAGTTATTACTATCTTATTACATGACCACTTCAAGTTCCTTGAGCAATAGATTTATACGTTTTTATTAAAGAAACACGTGCACCCGAAAAAATGAAAACTGGATATAACCGCAAAGGTTTCCAGAATGCATAAAAATATCGTTGAGTGTGCCGCAGTGAATAGAGTTACTACTATATGAATTAGATGACTACAGTTAATGATGATCGCCATTGAATGTCACATTCGTCATAATAACTAAAAACCGCTCTAAAGAGATAAAACAACTAATCAATTCAATTCTTAAGGCAAAATTAGACGACTTCTCTCTCATCTTAATAGACGACAGCAACCGTAGCAATTTTCTCCAAACTAAACAGTTTCTCCAATCCCTCTCAATACAATTTAAACAACTTAACTCTCTTGAAGCAGGAAAGACTGTTGAAAAAACTCTGGCAAAAACAAATTTGACTTCCGATGAGACGTATTTCATAAGGAATTGTACGGGGTTATGTTCCCCATTTGTTGGTTATGTGGAACGATTCTTTAAACGGCACGAATTAAAACATGGATCGCCCAACATCGGTCTATGGTTTGCGCCCTATTCTCCAGCAAGGAATCTAGGTATCTACTGCGCAGTGAAATTTTTCAATCCAAACAGCATTTTTTTCTTAGATGATGATTGCTTAATTCTTCAACCAGAAAAATTGAGAAGCCAAATTCAACTAACACAAACAAAATTAGACCAAAGAAGGATTGTTGCCGTATCTGGGCTTTACAAGAATCTCTTAGCATATAAAAAGCCAAAAACTTCTGAACAAAGGATTTCAAAGAAAGCCCTTGAAATTCTTCGGGGAATGGATGCGTTTCTCAGGAAATGTTTCGTGGTCAGAAAAGAACGATTCGAAATAATGCCTCCTCACATTTTAGGAGGTGCGCTTATTTTGAGCAAGAAAGTATTTCATATTCTTCCCTTCGATCCTTATGTTCCGAGGGGGGAAGACCACGCGTATGCGTTGGATCTAAAAAGTTTTCTTGATCGAAACGAGGTTGTAATTCGAGATAACGACTTCATAGTCGGTCATCAAAGAAAAAGTTTCTCAAAACACGAATACATTAATGTTCTACGAGATATTTTTCGTTTTGTCTACTCTCACGCCAAAACTGGATGTTTATTTATACCACTTCTCATGGTGAGATGGACAGTCACGTCTCTAATCAAGTTGGTTCTTAATCCTTCGAACTATAAGCAATACAAGAGTGAATTGTGGGCTTTATTATTCATTGCACCGGAATTTGCCAGAGAAAATGCCCACAAGTTTAGGCAAAACATTAGAATTTGGAAAAGTTTCTTAGATCAGTCAATGGCACCTTTAGGGAACCTTTAGCTAAGCGTATAGTGTTAAATAAGAAAGTAAGTATAAGAAGATAAACAACACTCCCGATATCTTATCGACTTTCTTTCGAAGAGCAAGCGTTAACATAACTCCGATAGAAACAAGTATTACATATGAGCCAGTTACCCCAGCAAACCTCCCGAACACCACAATCGAGAAGATTAAAGGTCCAATCCGATGTTGCTGAACACAAAAACTGAAGAGTTTCAATCAACAGCTGCATGAGCAACAACAGATTATATGCTTTAAAGTTCTGTTAAGGGAAATCGTGTCCGTCGTAAATACTTCCTAGCGAATTCCGGATCGTATTCAAGTTCTTGACTCCTTAGAATTTGTCTCTCAAGCCTATCTAAAGCTGTGCGAAATGTTTGTTCTACTCCAAAACCTTCGCTGGAGCTGAAGAAGGAGCCTTTTTTGGTTCTCAGTTGAAGGCGACAGTGAACAAGTTGATCACCCTTGTAATTTGTGCCATGAGTTTTCATGTAAACGAAGAGTGTGCCAGCTTCTAGCGATTCTTTGTACCTGCGTGCGAAGGATTCGAAATCGCCCATTATAAAACCTCGTTGAATTTCATCCATTTCTACATCTTTGATGGAAAACTGTACAGTAATCCTTTGTTTCATCCTTTCCATCTGAGCTATTGGCTCAAGAAAATCTCGTTTTGTCAAAATGCCCACGGGTCTTCTTTTTTTCACGACAACCAATGATGAAGTGTCGAATTTGTGCATTTTCTTCACAGCATCCCTAAGCTTGGTTTCAGGTAAAACGGTAATGACAGGTTTTGTCATTATACCCTTCGCTCGAATGCTTAGAACCGGAATTTTCTCACCAACTATCTCGCCAACTGTTTGGCGTTGTCTCGGTTGAAAAATGTGTTCAATAACGTCGTGGATGCTTATCATACCTACAAGCTTTCCGTTGCTAACGACGGGGGCGTGCGAAATGCTGTGGTCCCTAAAGAGGCTCAGAACAGCTCCTACAGATTTATCTTCTTCAACGACAAAGGTTTTCTTGGTCATAACTTCTTCGACTTTAGTTTTCCCCCATTTCTCTATTACAGCTCCATGAACAACATCCTCATCAGTAACAAAGCCTAAGAGTTTCTCTCCGCTGTAAACTGGAAGTTGCCTGATCTCAGTCTCTATCATTAACCTAGCTACCTTACTTAGAGAATCATCTAACGTAATTGTGGGAGCTGAACGCATTAAAGTCTCTACTTTAGTAGTAGATGGATCAAGCCTCGATCTAACTATCCATCGTCGTGCAATTACACCCTTATATTCACCTTTACTATCCAAAACAACCAAAACTGGCGGCATCTTCTCTTTAAAGAGTAAAAGACAACTGGAAAGCGTGTCGTCTTCACGGACGCTCTCAAAACCCTTTGAAAAACATCTTTCACTGTACTTGAAATCATACTACGACTCCTCTGTACGTTCTATTCTGTTAAACACAATTTAAACAAATTGTCCATTCTCCCTTTTCCAAGCAATTTGTCGTAACCAAGACGATTTAGATAAACCCTTATTCCATCCGTGCGCGAAGAGATAAAGAATCATCCTATTCATCTTTTTTCTTCTTGTTTTGAATCTTAATTTTGGCAGATTCTTCGGACAGAATTTTGAACGCAACGGATAGTTTTTCCGCTCTTTCATTTTTTCCACATTTTTTTTGCCTTTAAGGTTTCAGTAGCCAAATATGAAAGCACGTCATGAAAATTTTCAAGTAACTTTTCTTCCATCAAGCTTTCCCTAGTTTCCATACGTAAGCGGCTTATTAAGCCATATAGCCTCAACTCATATCGTAAAGGCTTTTGCACACAGTGGATACTTTGCTAAACCATGCATCCTTTTTTGTTGCGCGCTTATGTATACAGCCATTCCAGTATTTTTTGGGATAAAGTGAGTAGGATTCTTAGTGTAAGGAAGAAAATCCAAATCAACAACAATATTAAAACAATCCCGTTGATGGAGGGATGAAAGTTTGTTAGAAATGGAAAATACAGCAAGTAAAGAATCACTGCGGCAAATATATACGCGATATATCGAAATAAAACTGAGGAATCTTCAGAGCTCAATCCCTTTTTTACGCCATATTTTCTAGCGGGAAAAATAGAAAATGTGTCAATCAGTTTGTTTAGGCCCGGAAGAGCCTTCACAACGAGGATTGTAAAAGCTATGAAGAATATTAAAGAACAAAAGACTTTAGTTTGCCAGTTTAGTGAGCTGGCTAGGGGGATGAAGACTAAGTTGCCGAAGAGCCATATTAGAAAAGCTGCTAAGAGATCGTGAACAGTTTTTGCACCATGCTTTCTTAAACATTCTTTAAGATTTTCTATTTCTTCATTAATTGTACTTTTCACTTCTTTTACGTCCTTGTTGAAGTTATACTTTATTTAAAAAAGTGGGATGTTTTGGGGCTATGCTTTTTTGACTCGTTTCTCTAGTTCATCAGCCCATTTCGAGGTGTACTTACCAATTATTTTAGCGATTGCTCTAGTGCTTCTCCATAAAGCAAAGATTGCCCATATCACTATCAATATTAAAAGTATTGCCGGGATAGCTGCGTGGATTCTGGCAAGGTAGTTTGCGAACAACAGATACACCAAAGATACTACCATTACATATAAAATACCGTCTAGCGCAGTTCTGTAGTTATTGTAGGCTTCTACATTCACCTCGCCACTTGCCTTTCCAAAATGATAAGCCAAAACCCCGCCTAAGCCACCAGTAAGTCGGCGAATGTCAATAAAGACTGTAAGAATTATAATTGCCAAAGCGATCACAATTATGAAGCTGATAATCGAGTGCACCGGATACCCCAGAAATACTTGTGTCATTCCTTCCGCGATTGGTAGAAAAATTAATTCTCCAAAAGCCCATATCAGTATCGCTGCTAGGAGCGCAAGAACCACTCTTGCACCAACTTGCCTTACGGCCTTCGCAGATTCAAGATACATTTCTGTTCCAAATTCTTCTATCTTTTTCTCTTCAGGTTTTGCACTAGCAGGTCCTATCTTTCTCACTGGTTCTTCCTTTTCTGGGATTTCTTCCTTTTTCGAACTCATTATGTCTCACCTCCTATCATTCATAAAGATAAACTGTATATTACTGATACAATAGAATGTATCATTCATCTATTCGGGGTTAATTATATTCCCGATAAGACGTTACTTATATATATCTACTGAATATAAATAGTTTACTATATAACAAGCAATCGTGATGAAGATTATGAGAAAAGTTGTCAGAGTGATCTACGAACCCACAAAAATCAAAGTATTGTCTGATCCCGTACGTAGAGAAATATTGCGTGAACTGCGAAGTGAGCCACAAACTCAAACTCAACTCGCTGGAAAACTGATGCTCGCCAAACCCTCAATAAGGCATCATCTACAAAAGTTGCTTAAAGCAAGATTGATAAAGATCACACGCACTCAGGTAGGATCCCATGGTATACTCCAAAAATATTATGAACCAACCGCGAACCTTTTCATAGTGGATTTTGAAAGAACTCCTCCTGAACTGCAAAAGTATTTTTTGCAGTCTCACATTGAAAGACTACGGGGTATGCTAAGCGTTTTCCAGCTTTTTGGGAAAACCAAGGAGCAAAGCATTCAAATAACTCCCTCTAAACTTAAAGCATTGGCGGAGGAAGTCGCTAGACATATGAGTTCCGTTGGAAAAAAATATGAGAAAAAAGGAGCAACCGTGAACAGGGAAACGCTACTCATTACAATTTATAGCGAAGCACTAAAAGAGGTTATCACAGGAGATGAATGGAAAGATTTTTTCGCTAACACTAGCTCAATTCCTGCATAGCGTTGGATGAAGCCATGTTTTCAGATTTCCTAACAACAGAAAATCTTCTGCTTATTGCGACAGCTCTAATTATCGTAATTGTGGTGATTGTGACTGACAGACTGGTTCGTAGGGCAATCGCTAGATACTCAAAACGGTTAGAGTTAGAACCACACGTCGAGAACATTTTCAAATTAATCGCTCGAATTATTATTGTTGCCGCTGGTGCAGTTGCTCTTCTATCCCTTTTCGGACTGCCTACTGAGTGGTTTGTTGGCGTTTCCGCTTTGACTGGAGCAGCCATCGGTTTCGCTTCTACGCAGACTGTGGGAAACTTCTTGGCTGGTCTCTACATCATGATATCGAGGCCGTTTATGGTCATGGATTATGTGAAGATAGGAGATGTAGAAGGAGTGGTGCGGGAGATAACCATAAACTACACGAAAATATATACACCTACCTATGACATCACGGAGATACCAAATAGGAAAGTCTTAGACAGCACAATCCGTAACTTTTCTGGCAAAAGGAATGTAATAGACTATTCCTTTCAAATAGGCTTTCCTCATGTGGAAAACATAACGAATAAAGGGCTAATGGAGGAATGCATTATGCCCACTCTTGAAAAGTTTTACGAAAAATACAAAGACATTCTTCCCAAGAAACCAGAAGTGAGCATGTCTAAATTTGACAGACTTGAAAGAGCATTCCTTATTAGAATGTTCTTCCCAGAGGGAAAGATCGATACATTCTACGACATTCAACCAGAACTAATGCAAAAAATAGCGAACAGCTGGGATATTTACAAGACGAAAAAAGTTTAAACTTATAATTTTGTCTATGTCATTTACCGTTAGTATTAAAAAGAAGAAAAGAAACAGAAGACGAAGCTAGATTCAGAGGGCACTTAGAAAATATACATTAAAAACTGGACGGCCAATTAATTCTTTCAATTCATAAATTTTAAACTACAACTTAACTCCTTACCACATGAGGGAATATGTCTGAGTTTAAATATCTAAGAGTGATAGAAAAGAAGCCTAAGAAGAAAATACGCGCTAAGAAAGGAACAAAATCCACTTCAAGAGAAATAGTGGAAGAGTTTAACGATAGCGGTTTGAAGTATGCTCTAGTAAGAATTCCACAGGGGAAAACAGTAAAGGGTATGGTAAGAGGCCTAGGTAAAGTGATGAAGAATATGAAATTGAACAATATCGAAGTTTATATCACTACTGATGATGAAATAGCATTATACAGAAAATAGTTTTGCTGTAAAAAACATATAATTCCATAGTTGTTTTGATGTGGGAAGATTCTATTTAGTCATTTTATTTCTTCAATCCGTCTTGAAGCATTCTGAAGAAATTACATTCTTCTGTGATAGATTCCCGTGAGTGGATGTTACTAAGTCTTGCGCGTGAGCAAACCATAACTTAATGTCCTTCGCAACATATGTGCATTTCTAGATGTAATATCGGTGGTCTTGTGTCTTCTTTATCTTGCCAAGGAAAGCTCCAGCAAAATAATTTAACCATTTTTGTTCTCGCGAGTCTAATTGAGCCTCTTCAATTGTCACGGCTTTATCTTTTGAAGTGGCTCCAACCTTCTTAAGTTTAGAAACAATTTTGTGGCGCATTTTAAATTGAAGTCCAGAAAGAGACAAATCAAAAATCCCTCTTATTGACTTGTATTTGAATGGGGTTAAGTTCAAATTGGAATTCGTCTTTCAGGAAACTTTCAAACTCTTGGAAGACTTTACTGCTTGTCTTATTCAGTTTTTCTGCCGTTCCCTTTGTGGAAATTTTACTCAGGTCGTAGACGGCATTCCTATTTAGCAATTTAGGGTTCTTGGCAATCATCTGCTTTAGTGAAGCAGGTAGTGGCGTAGCA
Source organism: uncultured Candidatus Bathyarchaeia archaeon (assembly GCA_964346135.1). Taxonomy (GTDB): domain Archaea; phylum Thermoproteota; class Bathyarchaeia; order Bathyarchaeales; family Bathyarchaeaceae; genus B1-G15. The sequence goes on from CAYFTS010000122.1 coordinate 10,779, forward strand.
CTTATCCATGCGTTGTATGACACGTCAATTGGGCGGTATGATACGCCTTCCTGAATTATGGTTGTTTTATCCGCGGCCACACTGTTGAAGGTAGAAGGATGAATCTTTCGAGTCCACATAATGTTATGGAACCTCTCATTTCTTTTAATTACGTCCTCGCGTTCAATAACTCGCCAGCCTTTTAATTGGCATCGACGTTTAAAACGTGTAACTACTTCCCGAATCTTTCTAATAGTTTTCATCAGACTCCAGCACTTCCATTAACCACATTTTTGTTATTCACGAAATCCCATATCTAGTCAAGCTTAACTAGCCGTTATGCAACAAATCTCCTTAATCCTTCTGAGACGAAACGACATAGAGTTGAAGCGACTAATCAGTCTCAAGTCTTAAACTCTTGTCTAGCCCGTTGAGACCACTTTATCGCTTACCGCTCTTTTTCACCGTTTTGATATGTTCGCTCGTTGTTTTATCACAATTTGTTTTAAGCATGCTCGACGGCTAACTACGTATATATCGTCAGCATATCTTATAAACTTTGTATTATGACATCTTAATGCGCGTTCGCAAGTTCTGTACGTACCAGAAACTTTAGAGCGTCCTCTTCGCTCATCTCAGGGGTCTGTGCTTGTACACGTTTTATCTTTGATTCAAGTTCTTCTATTCCAAGCGACCGTACAAACTCTCTGATGACCACAAGTTTGTCGAGTTTTGTCCTGCTCAAATTGCACAGTAAATACTTCCGTTCCACTTCATTGATGTTATATTTTTTGTCTGGTACAGGATGCCCCATCAAGAAAAGTTTTGTATCTCGGTCGATTTGTGAACGATCTAATTCAGCTTCGAAGGCCTTTCTTAGACAACCAGGCCAGACATTTGCTTTCTTTAACCCGGTTTTCTCAGCTGAGTTTTTGATGACGCGCCAAATGCTTGAGATTGCCATTCTGCCTCCAAAAGGTACGTTTCTGCCTTCGGATGCAAACAATGGGCTGCTTGGCGTCAATCTTTTAACTTTCTTACCTTGTTCTCTTATCTTTTTGATTTTTCTCTTCCTTTCGTTCAGATAGGTGTTCAAGGCTTCGCATGCCTCAGCGCCGAAAAAAGCGTAGTAGGCTTTGGGTAAGGGCTTTTCGGCAATTTCTGAAGTAACATGAACTCTAATGGGGATCTTGTTCTTATTGATCTGTTCCTTGATGTGTTCATAGTTAAGATTTCTCAAAGGTGTAATTCCAAGTCCACTTTGATACATACACAGGATTATAGCCCTGTCTCTTAGTGAGTTGGTGTAGTCAGCCATGGCGTAGACTTGTTCTTTGGTGGGAATAGCTTTAGTTTTCTTTGTAAACTTCGGAATAGGATCTAAATGCAGTGAGACGCCATTTGCTTTAAAAAAGGATGTTAAGCAAGCTCTCGTGTATCTTGCACTTTCACGCTTGTTAGAATTTAACATTTCATCCACAAACTTCTTTGCAATTTCTCGGATTTCTAAACTAGCAGGAATTAATTCTTCCGAGCTTTCTGCTATTTGTTCTTTAAGTGCTGATTCAACTAACTTACTCGGACTTTTGTCGCAATATTTGCTAAACTTATACAAAGTTCTAAGGAAGCCGGGCATGGTTGACCTCCATCCCACATTCTCTTTCAATTTCGATATCCATTTTTGAACACTTTCATCTTTTAACGTGGACTCGAAAACCTTAGGAGCACTAACAAAATAGCCTTGTTCACTTCTCTTGCGCCAGTTTTTTTTCATTTTAACATTCATAGATAAACTGCCTTCTCGACAAGAATATAAATTTTTTTCGATACCAATAAAAACCAATAATTTATGTTAGAAAACATTTAGGAAAAATGCATCTGTAAAACCAAGCGGTAAAAGCTGCCTCCAAGCCATATTTCGGGCAGAATTCAAATTTAATCTTTTAGTCTTCTACTCTTGTTACAGGCTGATCACGATCAACAACTTTCGCATCATCTCCTTGTATCTGTTTCTCACTGTAACCTCCGTTATGTCCATGACTTCAGCGACTTCTCTTTGGGTTCTGCAGTCCCCAGCGACTCTAGAAGCTAGGTAACCGGCTGCGGCTGCAAGGCCTTTGCCTCCTCTGCCCGAGGTTAGTCTGAGCTTCCTAGCCATTTTAAGAATTTTGTAGGCGACTCCTTCCACCTTTCCGTGTAGTGTGAGTTCGTTGCACAACTTTGACACATAATCTTCCGCCTTAATATGCGGCACAGAATAGCCGAGCTTTTTGACCAAGACTCGGTAGTGACGTCCTACATCCTTCTTGTTGATGCCTGAGACTTGAGCCAACTCCTCCAAGGTTCTCGTGAGCCCGCATCGTCTGCATGCCAAGTATATGGCGGCGACAGCCATTTCCTTAATTGGCCTGCCACGGATTAGGTGTTTCTTGATTGCTTTTCTATAGACGACGGATGCTGTCTCTAAAATGTTCTTCTGCAGATTGAGGGCGTCAGCTATCCTATGCATCTCGGATAAGGCAGCGGCGAGGTTTCTTTCTATGGAGTTGGAAACACGGCTTCGTCTCTGCCATCTGCGGAGGCGATATAGTTGCGCTTTTTTTCCAGGAGGAAAACCACTTATGTCACGCCAGTCTATTTTTGTGGAAAGCCCTTTATCGTGTATTGTAAACGTGTAGGGAGCTCCAACCCGAACTCTTTTTGTTCGTTGTTCGGGGGTGAAGGCTCGCCATTCAGGGCCTCTATCCGCTAGCTTTGTGTCGACAACAAAACCGCAATTTGTACAAACCACCTCCGCGCTCTCTTGATCATGCATGAGCGTTGAAGCCCCACATTCAGGGCACTCTTCCGCTGAGATTGATTTTGAGCTGGTTCTTTGCATACTCATCTAACCTTTTCAATCATTTTTCCCGTTTTACCTCTCCTAACTTTAGGTAAAAGCATTTTTTCATTGTCTACACATATTTTCGGTGTTTGGCACAGGATACACAGTAATAGATGATGCTATTTCTGCCACTGATGTAAGCGCCTTGCTTCTTGAGAAGTGCCTTAAGCCTGCGACCTAGACGTAGTGCTGATTTACGTTTCTCCACGGCCTTATCCCGCGGTACCATCTTTCCACACTGGATACACTGCACCACTTTGGCTCTGCCTGACTGCCCTTTTTTGCGAGTTATCTTAGAGCTCAAATTCGCTATTCCTCTTATTTCTTTGTTTTAGTCATTTGTTTGGAAATATTCTCCACCATGTCTCGTGCATCAAACAACCTTTCACTCATTTGATTCTGATTCAACTTTCATTGTTTGTTGCATTTGTCAGCCCGGAGTGACATATCTGTAGGAAACATATTCTCCTGCTGTCAAGCTTTTCCTAGTGATCTTGAGGATGTCGCTGGGTTTAGCCCCGATTGCAATTGCCGCGGTATCTGAGGCTCTGATATGAGGCAATTGATACGGTTTCACTCGGTATTTCTCCAATAGCTCCTTTGACTCCTCAGGCGAGAGGATTTCGTGTTTTGGTACCAATTCATGTTTAAAAATGTTGAAGGAGGGAAACCTCTTCGGTATTAGTTCTATCCCATATTTCTTTGAATTTCTTTTGGCCGCATAAGTATATCTAGTATTGGCAACTATCATTCCCTTTTCCACACTCGCTGCTTTCATGGCTTTTTCCATTTTATTAACGTATGCCACTCCTACTACTCGAGCTGCTATACACCAAATGAGTAAATGCTTTTTCTCTTTGGGAACTCTAGCCAAAAGGCTGATAATGTTTTCTTTTTCCTCGCGTTTCATCAACTTGTAGCGCCTAAGCTTTAAAAGAATTTGAGCCTTCCTTTCTTCTATCGTTTCAGTTTTCAAAACTCAACCTCATCCCAAGAATCTCTATCCTTCTATAAAATCTCTTAAAGGAGCCTTACATTTCGCGCAGACCAGCTTTTTCAACCCGTAATCGTAGTAGATAGCCATGTTCCCGCACCTAGGACACCTGCATACCTCACCCATCACCTTCTCCGTCTCCTTCGATGTTTGCGTTGGTTGGGTTTATATTGACCGCCTTGAGTTCCTTGATGGGCGTTTCTGTCCAAGATGACGCGATTGTTATATTTACTCCTGTTTTTAACCCTTGGATTGAGTTTAGCCTTCGATCTGTCTTTCTTCGAACCACTAAGCAATCTCACCTTTCCTGCCTTCGAAAGCGCTCCGTGTGACGGCATATCTCATTTACATCCTAATTAACGTGTCATTACATATCGTCGCGATAAAAATCGGGAGTCCTAGGTTTTTAGAATTCAAAGAAAGCTCTTATGCTACTTCAACTGTTGCCTGAGAACTTCAGCCACAACTTCTGAGGGTGTTTTGTTTGCTGCATCCGCTTTTGTCTTCAACTTTGATAACAAATCAGCATCAAGTTGAACTTCAATTTTCTGTGGCGGTTTCGCTATTGTCACGATTTTCACCTCACAACTTTGTCTGCTAATTATTTCGACGCAATATAAGTGTTACTAATTTTCATTATAATCGAAAATAACGCTTATATTGCAATACTGCAAAATATTAACTAATAATGTTGTGGCTAAGATGCAACCCAAGTTTCCGCGCGCTCGAAGATCGCCTAGAATTATGATTGCCCCAAAGAGCTACCTAATAATTACTAAAGAAGGAATAGACTTTGTCAGAGAAAAATACTCTTGCTCATCGGTATTACGTAGAGAAGAAATAAAACTATACGAATTCCTTATGCGATTGCTTTCTTTTGGCGGAAATTTGCCTCTAACTTCGACAAAGAAGTGGAGAAAAAGCGAGATTTTAAAGAGCGCGCTGGAAAACCGTTATGTAACTATTACTGCTTTTAGACGAGAATTGCCAAAAGAGAGGATTCAAAAAGTCGTTAAAGAAATCTGGGGAAAAATTCCTAATGGCATCTATGTATGATTATTTACTGGTGTGAAAATATGCTGCTATCAGAAAAAATGTATGTTTGGGGAGAAAGAGCGAAATACATTCCTGAAGAACCTGGAGTCTACGCTCTCTACAACGAAGACAAAGTTCCAATTTACATCGGCGAAAGCACCAATATTCGAGAGACATTCACCCATTATCTGGAAACAAACTTTTCCGACGACCCTCGCAAACGTGAAACCAGATACTATAAAAGAGAACTCACTCCAAACAAAAAAGATAGAGTGAAGGAACTTTTGGATGAGTGCAGACAAAGCTATGGTGAGTTTCCAATTTGTAACCTTCCTACAGAACCTCCTAAGAAAGAATATGTCAACAAATATGGATTCTACTTCTACGAAGATATCAACAAACCACTCAATCAAGTGGCTTTCGATCTACAAGAATTAAAGGAGAAAATGAGGCAAGTTCCAGTTGCTTCACTCGAATTTCATCAAAAAAGAGGAGACTTCGCTAGGTGGATTCGCAATGTTTTCAGAGATATACAACTCGCTGAAACTGTAGATAAGATCAACAAGACTGGTGACGATCTCAAGAGAGAACTTCTAAAATTATTTGGCAACTCAAAAAAAGCAACATGCCCTAAATGCCAAACCGAAATAAATCCGGTTAAGACTTGGAAAATGGCTGGAAGACCAAGTAAGACTGGCGAAAAACTACAGCTTACTATAGGGCACTACAAATGTCCCAAATGCAATAAGACATTCCGACGAGCGATAGCAAAAGAGAAAATAAAAGTCTCACATCTCTAAAGCAACGATACAGAAAGTCCCCAATATCATCAGAAAATTCATACATTTACTTTAAATTATTCTCCAACCCTACTTTATAATCGCCAAGTATGCGTCACCCACCCCAAATGGAACGAAAAACTTGGTCGAAGCGGAAAACCGAACTCGTTTACAATGCGTAAAAGCTTCATGAAACAACGAAACAAACTGCCAAACCCTTCAGAATCCACATTAAAACACATACACTTTCACACGCTACGCCATTGGAAAGCTACCATGAAATATCACCGAACTAAAGACATCCTACACGGCAAGCAGCTGTTGGGGCACAAGAAACCTGAAAACACCGAGATACACATACCTCATAAACTTCGAAAGTGGCAAGTGGCTTACGCCAAAAACCTCGAAGAAGAAACCAAGCTTACAGAAGCTGGATTTGAATATGTCCGCTACAGCGAGAAAGACGGTGTTGCTATATATCGGAAAACGCAAATGAAAAAATAGTATAACTCGCTCCGGTAGTATAGTCCGGTTAAGTATAGCGGCCTCTCGTCTTTTCCAAGAGGGAAAGCCGCCGACCCGGGTTCAAATCCCGGCCGGAGCACCATTGAACCCTAGCCAAGCGCAGTTTAAACTCTCAACTTCACAGTGAAGATATACGCGCGCAATTGAATATGTCAGAAAGCTTACTTCTTAACGTACATTTGCGGACTAGACGAATGTTAATGTGCGCGAAGGTTTTAATGATAGCTAAGAAGGGATCACAAAAATTTCGGAATTTAGAGAAAAAGAAGGAAGGCTAGAGTTCGAAGTAATAGCACGTGTATTCTGTAAACATTTACTCTTCCTTTATCAGAGTCTTGATTCTTGCAATCTCTTCGGGCGAAAATTTTGTTAAGTCCATGTTATGCACCTTTTTGAGATGTTCGGCCCCAACCTTCATTAGTTCTTCCTCCGTTTCGCCCCGTGCTACAAAATTACAGTCAATTCCAGAATCTCTACAAGCAAGTGTCTTCAACACATATCACCTCCTTAATTTTTAATTCCAGATACGCGTGCGCTCATCTTGGCGCCTTGTTTATCTCAATGTAGCCGTAACAGTAGGCACAATTGGACCATGTGTAATTTTAGTCAGTTCTTCCATGATATCAAACTGCTTGATTGTTACATCGAATATGGGACTAACCACTCGCTTTCCATCTCCGAACTTCCCCTGTTTTCTCTGAGTCATGAGTGGCCCATCAAGGTAAGCTTTCAGGGAGGTCTCATCTTCGAATAGATAAATGCCCCCTACTTCACCCTTTTCTGGGTTCTGCAAATAGATTTTCCAGCGTAGACCTGGAACCGCCGCAATATGTTTGGCGCCTTCAACAGCCATTTCCATGAGTTTCTCCCTCTGTTTCTTAGGAACATCTTTGAAGAGTTTTGGAAACCTATAATTGACCTGCAAAATTTTTGGCATGATTTTACCTCCTCAATTCTACATTACATTTAGATATTAGAGCAATGCTCAGATTAAGTATTTCCCGAAGATGTTCGGGTGTCCCGTATGGAACAGTCACAGCGTGCACCTTATCATATAACTTTCGAAATAGTGAACAAAGGATGTAAAGGACTGCGAACACTTAGAGACCTAGGCATTCAACAATACACACTAGACGACATCAGAGGCCTATCCAGAGGCTCAACCAGACATTTAATTAGGATGTCCTCAAAACAAATCACCAAAATACCCAAAGGAACATTTGCTGAAATTCGTGATGGCGACAAAATAGGCGGGGAAGCATCCGCCTTATTTGACAGTAATGGTTGTGATGTCTGTCGAGCGATATTATCTCATGATTCATTATTGGTATCGGGAAGACATGTAGATGATTACACAATCGTGTACAGTTTCGTGGCGCCTAATTTTGACGCTTTTAAGAACGTGGTGTCAAAATTAGAAGCGAATGGCTTGAAGCCTAAGATATTAGAAGTAGCGAAATTCAAGCCGAAAGGGAAAATTTTGACTGAAAAACAAGAAAGAGTGTTGTAGTTAGCCTTAAAGATGGGTTTCTTTGAATTTCCAAGAAAAATTACTATGTTAGAGCTTTCGCGTAGGTTGAGAATTGGATTATAGACGCTGTCAGAAACCCTTAGAAGAGGAATACATAGATTAATGGAACATCATTTCGAAACTTAATTTTCATCGAATAGAACAGTCTAGAACTTAAACTCCAAAATTAAATTTGCATTTGAACCTAGGACCTAGCTCTTCCAAAGAAGTTTGCACTTATATTTCTGGCCAATTCAAAACAAGGATTTACACCAAGGTTTGGGTCTGAGCTGGAAAACCACATGAAAATTCTTATCACCCACAAAGGAGCAAGACAAGATGGGTGAAACAAGTTTAAGCGCGCAATCTTAATCACAGGTACGCCCGGAGTGGGGAAAACTGCTGTCTCTCAATTCTTAGCTTCTAAACTAAATGCTATTCACATTGATTTAACGAAGCTCGTTAAACAAGAAAAACTGACCAGCGGAGTAGACGAGGCTAGAAAAACCTTAGTCGCTGACATGAAGAAGGTTTCAAAAAGAGTGCAAGGTATCATAAAAAGTTATGAACAAGATGTTATAATCGATGGCCATTACTCAATGGACGTTTTACGAGCTGAAAACGTTTACTTAGCTTTTGTTCTGAGGCGGGATCCCGAAGAGCTGAAAAAGACGATGGAAACCCGCGGGTTTAATGAAAGGAAACTCTGGGAAAACCTAGCTGCCGAAATCTTAGACGTTTGTCTATGGGACGCTGTACGAGTCTGCGGCGCTGACAAAGTGTGCGAGATCAACGTCACTAGTAAAACAATAGAAGAAGTGGTGGAGGAAATAGTCGCGGTTTTGGAAAAGAAAAGAAAATGTAGAGTAGGCGTAGTGGACTGGTTGGGAAAACTAGAAAAAGGGGGACGATTAAACGAATTTCTAAGAGACTGTTAGTTTATCCAAATCTTCGCAATATCTGGCGTCTTGTGAGTAATGTAACGCCTCGGCGATTGGCGTATGCTTTGGCGTGTCCACTAAACTTTTCAGAAACCATTATGGGATTTGGAAAGCCAACGTCCTCTGAAGCCTTATCCATGTTTATCACCATGTTAACGCCTACTGTTCGTTTCCAATCCCTAACCCAAACCAAGTGTCTTTTTTCACCTTTGCGAATAACAAGATCAAAACTGTGGGGGAGTCCGGAAAACCCCTCTAAAACTGCATTCTTCTCTATCTTGTAGCCGTTCCGTCTGAAAAACTTGATTGTGAGATCGATGAGAGAGGCACGACTCATTTATTAGCATCCTCTTACAGCAGATAAACGAACCATGGAGGAAAAGCTTTTCGCTTAAGCGAGGCACTCAAATGTACATAGTGATCGTTTGCTACAGGTGTGGACAACTACTGCTAGCAAAAACCACTCAGAAAACTAGAAGATGCCCCCACTGTGAAGCACGACTGGTTTTGGAGAAAGTGAAGAAAGTTGCTCATGCAAAATCTGCCTCTGAAGCGTCAAGTTTGATTCGTGTTTTAAAAAGGAGAGAAGCTTTTTCTACTAATCCTTAGCCACCATTTTCAACAACCGTTGGCCCTCGTTCAACAATCGCTGCACCATTTCGTCATTAGCTGCCTCTGCGTAAATTCTCATGATGGGCTCTGTCTCTGAAGCCCTTATCAACAGCCAACTTCTCTTGTCAGCGAAATGGAACTTAATTCCGTTAACAACCTTAACTCCCCGATATGTGCTAATCTTCTCCACGTTCAAACCGCCCACCTGCTGTGGCAGTTGAGACTGCAGGCTAGGAACCAGATCCATACGATCAGGTTTTTCGTATTGAAAGTCAATTCGATCATAGTACACCTTGCCAAACTCGTTGGTTAATTCCATCAAAAGTTCATCAAAGCTTTTTTTCTTCATCGCCATCATTTCCAAAATAAAGAGAGCCGCTAGGATTCCATCTCTCTCTGGCACATGATTTTTGAAGCCTGCCCCCCCGCTTTCCTCGATGCCAATTAGGATGTCCTCCTTAAGTATGAGTTCACATATGTTTTTGAAACCCACCGCTGTTTCGTAAACTGGTAAACCCAGCTTATTCGCTACATTTGACACGATATTGCATACGGACGCGGTTTTTACTACTCCGCCATTCCAGCCTTTATTCTGATGCAGGTGCAAAATGAGCAACGCGAAAACTTCGTGAGGCGAAATGAATTGTCCCTTCGAGTTGACAACTCCAACTCTATCTGCATCTCCATCTGTGGCTAATCCGATGTCTGCGCTTTGTTTAACTATAGTATCAATTAGGAATTGCAGGTTTTGAAGAATGGGTTCGGGTTTTACACCATCAAACGTTGGATTTGGTTTAAAACGAATAGTTTCCACTTGACATTTTGCACCTGACAGCGACCTTTCAATAATTCTGTCTCCAGCACCATGCATCGCATCAATTACAATTTTGAAATCTGCCTCTCCAATAAGCTTCAAGTCTACTAAACTCTTTATTTTGGCAAAGTATTCAGTTTCAAAATCCACTTCTTTAATGTATCTTTTTGCTTTTTTCTCATCCTGCTTAACTGGACTTTGATATAGAAGGTTTTCAATTTCCTTTGTAATGTGGGTGAGTGCTGATCCACCATATTCTGGTTTAAACTTAATTCCGTTATATTCCGGCGGGTTGTGGCTGGCTGTGATGACCACTCCTCCTCCAGCATTACGGTTCTTTACGGTGAAGGATACCATAGGTGTGGGAGCCGGTTTAGAGGCTAAAAGAACAGGGATGTCGTTGCTGGCCATGACTTCAGCTAAACTTTTGGCAAATTTGTTTGACAGAAATCGGGTGTCGTAGCCAACAACAAAACCTCTCTGGCTTAAACCTTGGGCTTTCTGGTAGTCGGCTAGGGCTTGGGCAACCACTTTAACGTTGTCGAATGTGAAATCTTGGGCGATTACTCCGCGCCAACCGTCTGTTCCAAAGGTAATTTTTTTCATTTGTCTGTCTCTTCACAGTTTCAATGGGGCTGTTTAGTTTGTAGCTCAATTAATGAGTTTAACATATTTAAAAGAAACTCTGATAATTTGGTTGGTTAGCAGAGATAGTTAGAGGGAATACAGTTTAGTGCTACATAAGTTTTAATATGTCTATCAATCCTTCCCTATTTTTACACATGGAGGTTTAGTTCTTTGGTAAGTAAGTTTGAAGTTCCAAGGTATGCTATTCTAGTCGTAGGTGTAATTTTGTTAGGCTTCACATTCCTTAACGCTTACTGGTTCTTACAACAAGATTTCATCATCATCTCTACATCTGGGATTGTGGACCTTTTCGGTGAAGCTTTAGGTCCACTGATCGAAGCATGCATTCGAATTATGTACCTAGGCATAATGGGATGGATAGGCTCCATAATAACAATAAGAGGAGTGCAACTTCTAACCTCACCCAAATGGAAAACCCCACCAGAAGTCAAGGCAGAACTTGTGCCAGAGGCTAAGTCAGTGACTAAAAAATCCGGTGTTGCTAGGAAACCTTCTACGAAGGTGAAAGGAAAGAAGAACAAATGAAACAGGCCATAAGGGCGCTGGCTATAGCTACACTCATACTTTGGATACTTATAATTGCTTTTGCAATTACAGCTGTTTATTCGGTTATGAATTTAGGCATAGATTTTGGGGAAACTCAGTTTTTTCCGTCAAATGGAGATGTAGTGTTGTCGTTGCCTTTCTTCATCAACAACAGTGGATATTATGATATATCTGAACTAAATGTTACGACGCGTGTAATGGATTATAACGGAACATTGCTAGGGCTTTCTGAAACTTTTGTTCCTTTAATAGCGAGTGGGAGCAACATTGAGACAGCGCACAACATCTCTATCGACCTAAACGACTTGTTTATGGGGTATACTGAATTTTTATTTAACGACAGCTCTTTTGAACTAGATGCATTTATTGCATTAAATTTCGCGTATGCAATTCCCGTTAAAATTTCCATGAATCTGACAATTCCTTGGGGTGCACCCTTATCCAACGTTTCTACCGGAGAAATTTCAGTTCTGCCCTACAACATCACTCATAGCCAAGTAGTTATACCAGTAAGCTTCGAAAACCACTCTTATTTTGATATCGTAGGAACGCTGCAACTGGAGGTATACAATGATGTGGATGAACTAGTAACTTCTGGACAAACCAGTCTAGATGTGCCCTCCAATTATGGATATGTTGGACAGGTTGAAATGTACCTCAGTGTTGGAGACCTCTCGAAACTAACGGAAAGCAGGAATTTGCATTTAGTTTTTGAGTCTCCTATGTTTACGGTGGAGCGGTGGGTACCCTATGGTTAAAGAAAGCAGCGAGAAATCGCTTATGAGGAAAATGATTCCGAATGTTTTCAAGGCTACAGTATGGGGTATAATTACGTATATTCTCATTGGCTATTTGCCAACACTTATTTTTCCCATCGACTTTCTACCTTTCGGATACAATCAACTTTTTGATTTATTTGTTGGAATAGCTGTTTTCTTCGCGGTTATTACTAATTTGTTTTCTGGAACTATTTTTGGATACGCGTTTAGCATAGCGAGGGCGTTGGTTATGATAATTTATTTCGTCATTGTTTTTAATGGCGGAATTATCGGTTTGACAATGCCTATGCAGGAGTTCGCAGTGAGTCTTGTGGTTGATGTTAAAGCGTTTTTGAGTATTCTTGTTTTGGTTTATCTTTTGGGGATCGGAAAAAGTCTACTTCAGGCAACGAATTTCTTAGCGAAAAAAGTTGAAGCTGAACAGCTTAATCAACGAAATCTTTAACTTATTTAGCAGAGAGACCACGAGATTTTTCGCTTTATTTGTACCAGTCTAAGCTTTCTTCTATGTAAGTGATTAGGGAGGCAAAGAACCTTTTTGTTTCACTGCTTAAACTTGTCTTACCAATCAGTTGCTTCGCTTTCTCGGCGTGTTCCTTCGACTTCTTCTTTGCAGCGTCTAGACCACCGCTTTCACTAATGGTCTGTCGAACCAACTCAAGACTCTCTATGCTGATTTGTTTCTTAGCGGTTAGCTTCTTCAACGTGTTCACTCCCTTTTTATCTGCGAGCTTCAAAGCATAGATAATGTGCAACGGTTTCTTTCCAAGTAACAAGTCTCCGCCTGGCGGTCTGCCATACTGCTCCAAGGAGGCAAAAGTGTCTATGATATCGTCTTGGATATCAAACGAGTAACCCATGTGCATTGCAGCTTTCTCCAAGGCTTGAAGGTCAGTTGCTGGGGCGTTGCCCAGAATCGCTCCTATGAGAATTGTTGTTTTAAACAATGAAGCAGCTCTTTTTGAAGCCATAACGTACCATTCATTAACACCTGGTTCCTTGTACTCAAAAAGCAGATCTAGTATTTGACTCTCATTCACGTCACGGTAACTTTCTGAAAGCAGCAATGCAACTTCACCTAACTTTTTTTGACTGAAGCCTGAGTTTAGCATGAACTGAAGTGCCAGGGCATACATCGCGTCGCCGGTGAAAACTGTTGTCCCATTTCCCAGTCTTTCATCATGGTTTTTTGCAAGTAGTAGATGAAAGGTTTTTCTTCTTCTCCTGAAATCATCTTTATCAACCAGATCGTCGTGAACCAAAATGCAGTGGCGATACAACTCGATGCCAACGCAAACTTTTAAGATTTGTTCGTCGACATTACCTGTATAGCCTTTGTAAGTTAGTAGGGTGCTGCATGATGCAATTCTCTTCCCTTTTCTAAGCATGAACTCTTCCATGTTAGAGTAAACCTTTCCTATGAAGGGATGGTAAGCTTGCGCTACACTTTTAGCTTCAATGAAAAAATCTTTCATTTTTTCCTCAACAAGTTTACTATGACGATTTAACATCTCTTTCCAACTCATTTTATTTTCACCAATTTTTCCTTTAACGAATTTAAACTGATAAGTTTCATTTAATAGGATTGGTAAAACCTACAGTGTGTGGTGAGAAAAAATTGGAGCTTCAAGTAGTGAAGATAGAAATGCCCAAAGAATGTAACGTGGTGCTGGGGATGGCACATTTCATCAAAACCGTTGAAGACCTTTACGAGGCACTGGTGAACTCTGTTCCAAACATTAAGTTTGGCATTGGTTTTTGCGAGAGTTCTGGACCTTGTTTAGTGAGATGTGAAGGCAATGATGAGGAACTGAAGAAGTTAGCGTCACAACACGCGTTTAAGTTGGGATGCGGACACTGTTTCATCATTTTCATAAAAAATGCGTATCCCATTAACGTTTTGCAGAAAATTAAACAGGTTTCCGAAGTCTGTAATATCTACGCTGCGACAGCAAACCCGTTGGAGGTCATTGTGACAGAAACAGGGCAAGGTAGAGGAATTCTAGGTGTTGTTGATGGCTTAAAGAGTAAGGGAATTGAGACAGAACAGGATGTTAAGGCAAGGAAGGAGTTTCTGAGGAAAATTGGCTACAAACTGTAACTGTTAACTATCTCCTAATTGGTGGAGAAGGAAAACCTACAGCACTAAATGAAGGCTTATGCGCGCATAATTGTATGTAACATTAAACAATGTTAAACTGTATCAAAAGCTGTATCAAAACTATAACAATTCACTTTTTTCAAGGGAGCGCAGATCAGGTTTTGATTCCGATGTGGATTCTGGATTCATAACTCTTTTTAGTTGTTCCGTCAAATTGCTAAACTGAAGGTAAAAGAAAATGTCTGTTGAATCCATTTTTAGAAAAATAACGCGTTCAAAATTGTCCATGATAATTTCTGTTTGCTTGTTGCTTACAACAGCCTTGTCAATAGTTACTGTTAGGGCAGCTCCCATCACTGTAACGGTCACGCCGACCAGTGGACCCGTTGGAAGCACCATAATAGTTTCTGGAGGAGATGCTTCGCCCAACGGTGAAGTAGGAGTATACCTGAATAGCTTCATCTTCATGGCGACAACAACAGCAAATACTACCGGAGAATTCTCCGTCAAAATTACCGTGCCTGCCATTTCCGCAGACATCTATGACATAATGGTTGTTGACGTAGAGACTGGAGACATGGATTCAGCCAGCTTCACAGTTCAGCCTAAGATCGTCCTGACACCTGAAGAGGGATCACACGAGGAACCAGTAATCGTGAACGGCTACGGCTTCAGAGTCTTCACCTTGATAACCATACTTTTCAATGAGACGGATGTGACTCCTGTTCCACAACCGCGAACAGACAACCTGGGAAATTTTGAAGCCAACTTCACCGTTCCCATGATGCCGAATGGAACATACCCTGTCAAGGTAGATGATGGAACAAACAATGCTTCAGCGTTATTCATCGTTGTTCCGAAGATTACATTATCCCCGAAAACAAGCGGTCCTCCAGGAACCTTAGTCACGGTATTCG
The DNA here is from genome assembly GCA_964346135.1 of uncultured Candidatus Bathyarchaeia archaeon. Taxonomy (GTDB): domain Archaea; phylum Thermoproteota; class Bathyarchaeia; order Bathyarchaeales; family Bathyarchaeaceae; genus B1-G15. Next base: position 25,843 of record CAYFTS010000122.1, read on the forward strand.
GTACAGGATTTGCGGCGTCAGCGAACATCACAGTCAAATTTGACACGATAGACGTAACTAGCTACGGTGGATTGGTTACAGGGCCTCAGGGAGCATTCATGCTCCCGGGCTTCTTCGTTCCAGACACCGCTAACGGCACTCACCTAGTCAATGCCACTGATGAAACTGGAATTTCAACTGTTGCCCAATTCATAGTGCCATCTCCTTTCATGATCTTGACACCAAATTCAACTTTTGGATCATCCACAGTCAATGCCATTGGAGTAGGTTTTCCGCCGTACACTCCTATACTGCTATACTTGGAGGACATCCTTCTGGTCGACCTGATGGATCTAATGATGACAGGTCAAACAATGTTCGCAGACGAGCATGGATCTTACCAGTATTCCTTCGTCGTTCCCATTGGGATTCCAGGAGTCTACACTGTTACGGCTTATAGCGTGCGGTCGGGAGGTGTAAGCCTGATGATCGATGAGGAAGTGGCTTCAGCCGCGCTCACAATAGTTGAGGACCCTCTATTAGCAGAGATTGAAGATAACATAGAGACAATGGAAGCCAACATAACTGATATCAACGCTAGACTGGTTGGCATCGAAGGAACAGTGGCAATAATAGAGACGGACCTGGGAACAATAGAAGCCGATTTATCTGACATACAACTGAACGTCACAGAGATCAATGGAGATGTTGCCACAATAGAGACGACGCTGGGAACAATCGAGGGAAGAATAACATCAATTGAGGGAGACACAGCAACAATCGAAACAGAATTGGGCACAGTTAAGGCTGACATATCCCACCTTAAAGGAGTCCAGGAAACCTTCACTGTTCCGTTATATGCCGCCGTAGCTCTAGCAGCAATAGCAGCTGCTGGAACAGTCCTCATGATGATTTTGACACGACGAAAAAGCAGTGCACCCTCGCAAAGTAACATTGAAAGCGTACAACCGCGCACGCCACTTACGAGAAAACGCGCTTCCTCAAGAAAAGAATAGACAATGTCCGTCTAATGCCTTTTCTATGCGCGCGTAGAGAATTCGCGTTTCTTCAAGGTTTTGATGGCGCTTATCGCCCAGTCTGGATCTTTTAGAAGTGCTCTGCCAACAGCTGCTAGGTCGATGCGTCTTTCCCGTATTAAGCTATCTGCGTATTCTGGTTCTGTGATTCCTCCTACTCCGATGACGGGTATGTTTACCCTTTTTTTGATTTTTTGGGCTTGAGAAATGAAGTAGCCTCGAGTGCTCTGGAAGTTGGCAGGGCGGCTGCCACACATACCTCCAGAAACGTCGATGATGTCTACCCCAGCTTTTTCCAGCTTCGAAGCGAATTTCTCCGAGTCTTCGATTTGGACTCCCGCAGGGTCCAGATCGCATGAGCCTAAACGGTATAGAAGAAGTCTTCCTCCAACTTTTTCCTTAACTCTTTCAACAACCTGTAGAGGAAAAAGCATTCTGTTTTCCAAAGAACCCCCATATTTATCGCTGCGTCGATTAGTTAGAGGTGACCAGAATTGGTTGAGGAGAAAACCGTGGGCTCCGTGAACTTCGACTCCGTCGAAACCTGCTTTCATTGCTCTCTCAGCAGCCTTGGTGAAGGCTTCGGTTAAGGCTTCAATCTCTTCAACTTTGAGTTCTCTGGCGTTTCCACTGGCTGTAGGCGCAACGGGTTTTTTTCCCGTGACTTCTTTGCTGGCGGTTCTTCCCGCATGATTGATCTGAACAACGAGAGGGGTACCCGTAGCGTGTACGCTACTTGAAAGTTTCTCCAGGCCAGAGAGCAAGCGGTCATTGTATATTCCTAGCTGTCTTTCGCTGACCTTTCCGTCAAGGGATAAATAACTATGCTCAACAATCAACAGACCCAGCGCCTTTGAACGTCTAGTATAATGCTGAACGAGCTTGTCAGTTACAGCTCCTTCAATGGTGGCTAAACTGGTTTGCATGGGAGGCATAACAATGCGGTTCTTAAGTGTTAATCCCTTCACTTCCGAATGGTCCAAGAGACCTGCCAAAATAAACATCCCTTCACATGTTCTAGGCGAACACATTCAAAAAGCTTTCAATGCGCACGTATGTGGAAGAATGAACCAGACACCAGTTATAGAAGAATATATCGGGTTCTGAAACGTGTAGAACGTTGAAACAGCCCTTAATAACAATTGTATGAATATTAGTTTTGTGTAAGAAAATGTTAGAACACTTAGCCATGTTTGGTGTCCAAGCACTAATCTGTCTTTTTTGGGCAACTCTATTTGGAGTAGTAGTTGTCGGTGTGACTTACACAAAAATGGACACCTGAAACTCGCGTGTGCGTGTGGAAATCCCTCCTTCACCTCCCATATCCGTCTCACGCGCACACGTTCTTCTGGACGACCCAAAAGTTGTGTGGCTTGGCTTATGGCAAACCTGGGAACAGCCACTCAACGCCCGACAAAAATTGTGCGCAGTTAATTTTTCCTCTTGTTGTTTGGCAAAAAATCATACGCTATGGCTGTACGCTCTATATATAGGACGTAAGTTAGGCCCTAGATCCATGACGTGCGCGCAGACTGCTTTTAAATAAACATTGCCAACAACAACTTCTAAAATTGTGGCTCTAAGTGAGCTTGCGCTTACTGGGCTAAAGCTCTCGTTTATTGACCCTACTTTTTGTTGCAGTTGTTGTTTTCTTCCTACGTTTTGTACCAACAACAACTCCCAATCGCCTCAGTTTTATGTATTAAGTGATCACGGAAACGTGGTTAAAGGTAGTAGTGCGTGAGTTCTCAGATTTTCGAACCATTACTTCCAAGCTTGACCTGTGGTTGTCGTCGTCCAACAAAAAACTGCGTGCGCATTAGAGAAAGGATAAATAACGAAGAAACTGTCTTATTTTTTTAGGGTTCAGGTAGAGATCATTTTATCAAGAGTTGTTATTGTTAAAGGGAGTAGAAGTCATGAACCCGTTTTGCGAGCCTTTGACCTCATTGAATAGAGGGCACTAATGACGGGTTGGGATATGGTACTTGTCAAAGTTAACTGCATCACCCCAAGATTTGGGACACTGGCGCAACTACAGATTCAATCGTCGTTGAAGTCATAATCTTGAAGCTAAAGAATCTTGCTGTCGATTTTATTTAACTCTACAGACAACAGCTTTATCATATCTTATTAAGAGGAAGTTTTCATATGAAGTTTCTCCTGAATTTCTGAATCCATGCGAAAACCGAGGTTTGAATCAACTGTGGGTTACCTCCTTAAATCACTTAGGGGTTAATTCAGGAGTTGGTGCTTCACCATCAGATATTGTGTTCATGCAATAGAAGCGCTGAGAACGTTGCTGTTAACAGGTGTTAACGGCAACATTACTGCAACAAGAGTCCTCAAATTCTCATTCTGTAGTATCATAGATAATCAAATAATGCAACTCTTTTCACTTCAACGTCAAATTATTAGTTCTTCGAGTATGGAGAAAGTGCTTTCCTTTCGTGATCGCCTTTTAAGGTCTTTCATGTTGACTTCAGTGTACCTTAATATTGCCTTTACGTCATCCTTATCTTTAAGAGCTCTCTCTTTTGGGATTGTTGCTTTTATCATACGGAGCTTTGATATAATTAATCCTTCAGGAGTTTGATAGAAGGTTGGCAAACCTAAAATTGTCCCAGGTTTCTTCTCAAGTTTTTTATCTGAGAGTATTATGTCAAGAGTGAAGGGTGTTTTCTTGTCCTTAAGGGTGATGATTCTAAAGCCAGATTTAGTTGCATCGTCAATTTTTCGCTCATCAACTTGTATTTCAGCCTTCCTTAATGGCGCGACAAGATGGGTTTGCAGTTCTTTTTGAGCGCTTTTAACCACGATGTCTATGTCCATGGTGGTTCGAGGCGTGCCATAATAGCTTGCTGCTAAAGCGCCAGTAAACATGTAGTCGATTCCAGCGGTGTTAAAATTTTTGACTATTCTTCTGATTAAATCTTCAAATCTATCCACTTTCTAAACCTCATGATGACGCCGCTTTTTATACGTGATTCTTGCCCTAACCTTTTCTAGGAGCTCTTTTTCTTTGATTGTCTCATCTTGATCCTTAAGCGCATCAGCACAAATACAGATACATGCATCAATCATGCTTATTGAGAGATTCACCTTTTCTTCAGGCTTCAAAGTTTCAAGAGTCAACTACACCACTAATATTCTAAGTGATGTTTTAGCCTTAAGAAGTTTAAGTGAGCCTCCAAGATCGTTAGTTGTACATTTACTAACCCAACGCAAATGGCGTATAACTTGTTTCACGTAGAAGAAAACGCACAACTCGACGAGCCCGAGAATAAATAAAGCATTTGAACTCTGCTTTGTCTGATTTAGAATTGTGAAGAAAAACTGAGAGTGTTTTTTGTTACATACGAAAGTATGAATTTTCCGAAATCTAGGAGGTGGTTTGGAAAAGTTTTCGGTGCATGTGCAACGCAGCTTCACCTTTGTCTAAGCAGGTTAGTCAAGTAGTCAATTGATATGTTTGCTCCGCTGACTATTACCGCAATTTTCTTTTTGATTTGCGGGTGATATTTGAATAGAAGGGCTGCAGAGGAAGTTGCTCCGGAAGGTTCCGTTAGTATGTGAGCCTCTTGTAAGAGTGCCAATACGGCTTGGCCGATTTCACGTTCAGTTACTAACAGAAAGTCATCTACATGTTTCCGAATTATTCTGAAGGTTAGGTCAAGTGGTTTCTTTGCAGCTAAACCATCTGCGGCTGTGTTTACAGAGTGTACTTCCACGATTTTTCCTGCCTTCCAAGACTTGTAGACAGCCGGCGATCCTTCAGGTTGAACTCCAACGATTTTAATATTTGGATTAAACGTTTTTGCGGCAACACATATTCCGGATATGAGGCCGCCGCCACCTACGGGCACGATGATTGTGTCTAGGTCTGGCACATCTTCGAGTAATTCTAGGCCAATGGTTCCTTGTCCAGCGATCACGAAGTTGTCGTTGAAAGGGTGCACAAAAGTTGCGCTAGTTTCCTTCTGTATCCTCACAGCTTCTGAGTGCGCTTCATCGTAGCTTTCTCCGTATTTCACAACTTTGGCTCCATAGCTTTTTATGGCTTTCACCTTTTCTTTGACTGCGTTTTTGGGCACAACAACTACTGCTTTAACTCCGAAAATCTTGGCTGCGTAGGCGACTGATAATCCATGGTTTCCAGAAGAAGATGTAACTAGTCCCTTTTTCAGTTCAGACTGGGAGAGGCTACATATCTTATTGATTGCTCCTCTTATCTTGAAAACCCCTACAGACTGAAAACATTCAAGTTTCAAGTATACTTCTGCGCCTGTTCGCTGGCTGAAAATCGCTGAACGGCAAGTTGGAGTTCGAATAACGAAGTTTCTTATTCTCCTACGGGCTTCCAGTATGTTGCGGATATCCAAATCTTCTTTCATCAGCTAAGTCTTCACTCCTCTTCAATTCCGTGCTAGATGGCGTATCATTTCGCATGCATGCAAGAAGAAGGTTGAAATTTAAGTTTTGTGTGTGTTGGGGGTTAAAATTTAATCCAACCAACCAACCAAAACGGACGACGGGAGAAACGGCGACCAACGGCTAACGGACGACCTGTAACCTGTATACTGGATTTGGGTACTAGTGTGTTTTCGTGATAGAGGTGCCTCTAACCCTAAATCTCACGTCTCGCTTTGTGAGGCTAGAAGACACACATGGTGAAAACTTGACACCACAAGCTTCTTATGTTCCTTTGGCGATTCAAAACAAAATATTGTTGGGGGATGTAGCTTGGTCGAATCTTTGAAAGTGGGTAATGTTCTAGTGAATAGAGGAGAAATGAAGCTTGGCTTCATCAAGGGAATAGAGCTATGGGACGGGACAAA
>CAYFTS010000123.1:0-9330 GCA_964346135.1 uncultured Candidatus Bathyarchaeia archaeon
ACAAAAAATCCTTAACCATAGCCACCACCCGCCCAGAACTCTTACCAGCATGCGTAACCGTGGCCGTGCACCCAAACGATGAACGATATCAACAATACATTGGAAAAGAGATCACTGTACCCTTTACCAAAAGAAAAGTGAAAATAATTCCAGACGACATCGTAGACCCCGCCTTCGGAACCGGCGTCGTAATGATATGCACCTACGGCGACAAGGCAGACGTAAAAGCCGTGGCAAAACACCATCTACCAATAATCATGTGCATTACTGAAACAGGCAAAATGAACAAAAACGCTGGAAAATACGCTGGACTAACCGTTAGAGAAGCCAAAAAAGCTGTGGCAAAGGACCTAGAGAAAGAAAGATTGCTAGAAAAAACTGAAAGCATCCAACAAGAAGTCGGAGTTTGCTGGAGATGCAAAACCCCAGTCGAAATCCTTGAACTAAAACAATGGTTCATGAAAAACAGAACACTAACCAACAAAGTTGAGAAAAACGCCCTAGAAATCACGTGGTACCCAGACTACATGAAGACACGCTTAATTGACTGGGCAAAATCGCTGGACTGGGACTGGGTGATTTCCAGACAAAGAGTCTTCGCCACCCCAATCCCCATCTGGTACTGCACAAAATGTGAAGAAACTATCCTTGCAGAACCCGACTGGCTGCCTATAGACCCTAGAATAGAGAAGCCCAAGATTAAAAAGTGTCCAAAATGCGGCTCTACCAGTTTCACCCCTGAAAAAGACGTAATGGACACATGGTTTGACTCCTCCATCACATGTGCTGTTCACGCGGGCTGGCCAGATCGAAAAGATTGGCACAGACTCTTTCCAGCCAGCATACATCCTTCAGGAGCCGACATCATCCGCACCTGGGCATATTACCTCATGGTTCGACACCTCGCACTGTTCAATGAAAAGCCTTACAATAGCTGTTTAATCAACGGCATGGTTCTCGGAAGTGACGGTAGAAAGATGAGCAAGTCGCTAGGCAACTATGTAGCCACTCCTACAGTCTTCAGTGAATATGGGGCCGACGCCACACGACAATGGGCAGCAAGTGGAGGAGCAACTGGCTCGGACATACCTTTCCGCAAGCCAGATGTTGAATACGGATGGAGATTTCTCATCAAATTGTGGAATGTTTCTCGTTTCGCCAGTCAACACTTAAAAGATTATGTGCCGCAGGAAAAGGTGGAGTTGGAACTTTTAGACAGATGGCTACTCAGCAAACTGGAAAGAGTTACCAAAACAGCGACTGAAGCTCTTGAAAACTGTCAATTCAACATAGCAACTGAGGAAACTCGAAACTTCATGTGGCATACGTTTTGCGATCACTACATTGAAGCTATAAAGCATAGGCTGTACAGGCCTGACAAGTATGGAGAAGGAAAAAAAGTTGCTGCTCAATACGCCCTTTACAACGCCATTTACCGAATCCTACAGCTTCTCGCACCAATTTCTCCGCACATAACCGAAGAAATATATCAAGTTATGTATGCAACGGACAAGAAACACAAGAGCATCCATGTTTCCAACTGGCCCACCGTAAAAGAGGAGAGAATCGATGATACTGTGGAGAAGCAAGGTGACATGATCACGGCAGTAATTAGTGCAGTTCGCAGGGAAAAGTCAGAGAAAAGGATGCCGTTAAATGTACCCATCAAGAAACTGACAATCTACACGGGAAACAAAAAGGATGCAGATGTTTTGAATCAAGTGATTGAGGATGTTGAAGGAACCTGCAAAGCAGAGAAAATCGAAATATTACCGAAAAAAGGTGAAGGCAAAGAAGTAGAAGAATACCCAAATGTTCGTTTTGTCACCAACTATTAGATATGGAAAAACATTAACATCATCTTTCAATTATTATCATGTCATTTGGAAGTTTACCTAGAATTTTTGCCTCTTTTTCTGTAAAGACAAAGGTGTTGATTTGATAGGATACTCCAGCTTTATGGGGAAGATAGAAATTGCTTTCGTAATTGACAACTGTTCCCGGCACAAATAACTGATTTCCAGCGTCAATATTAACATCATAAACGAAATCACAAACCCAATCAGGAGGAAAGGCGATTCCAAGTTCGTAACCGCCGAACCACCATGAATCTTGTTCAATCCCAGCCTCTTGATAATATGTCTTCATCCTTTCGTTAAATTCGCCGATTGGCAGATTTGGTCTGATCAATTTGGCTATTAAATCAAAAGCTCCTGCTGATAATTTAACGACTCTCGCTACGTCGGGATTTGGTTTTCCCATCGAATAGGTTCTCGCCATATTGGCGTGGTATCGGTTGAAAACTCCGCAGATATCAATGTTAACGTTTTCTCCTTTCTTGATCTTCTTTCGGCTTGCTAGTGCGTGTAAACAAGCACATTTAGGTCCAGACGTAACGAGAACTGGTAGTGCAGGGTTCTCGCCTCCTGCCTTTGCCATAGCATTAACGATTTCTCCGTAAACATCAAGCTCCGTCATTCCGGGTCTCATTGTTTCCATTGCTGCTTTATGACCAAATTCAGCTATTTGTGCCGCTTTTTCTACATAAGCGATCTCTTGAGGAGACTTGACGGCGCGGGCTTTCCTTACAATATCTGTTCCGTCAACAACTTTGCAGCCTTCCTTTTCCAACGCTGACTGGAACATTTCGCTAACTGCTCGATTTGGTCGGTAGCTCCACATTTCAAGTCCGACAGTTGCGGGTAGCCATCCTTCTTTCTTCAGTTCTTGTACTATCCAAGAGAGCATTCCAGTCGTTTCAGCTGTCTCTCTGTATATTCGAGTGTCACTGGATATGCTCGTGTATCGAGCTAGGATTTCTTCCTCTTCCGTATCAAAGTCTATGAAGTTGTCATGATCCACATGGATAGCAATTCCGCTGGCGGGTGGCCATATTTTGGGGCTTTGGGATTGATACCATTCCGCTTGATATCCGCTTATGTAAAAGAGGCTCGCTGGAGCTGATAGATAGAGAACATCGATTTTTTTTCGGGTTATGAGTTCGCGGACTCGATTTAGCCGCTCTCGATATTCTTTTGCAGAGAATGGAATTTCTTTCGGCGGCGAGCTATATTTAAGAACCATTTCTTTGGCGCTATTTTTACTAGACATATCTTTTTTCCTCCAAAATGGGGCTTTTCTCAGCCTCTTATGTAAACTGGGTTTCGTAATTAGGCTAATTTATTATATAAAATAATTGTTTCATCAACAAGGAAATGTACGCGTAAAGTGTTAACTAGAAGATTTGAAACGTAAAATAGCTGCGATGCCTCCAAATGATTTCTTCAACATCTGTCCCTCTTCAGTTTCTGTGGAGATGACTTCCACATCTGTTCCAACTTGTTCAGCTAACTCAGCTAATTCGTCGATAACGTCTTTAACCTCAGCCAACTGGAGAGCAGGTGCTTTACATTCTGGGCACGTTTGTTCGCTGAGGTCTTGTTCGAACTCGATAACCTTCTCTGTCTTCATCGTTTCTTGCCTAACATAGCCACAAGACGTACACTTAACAGTGCCTCGAACCATGTTGAGAGCCTCAGACAACAAGAGAGTTTTCACCGCACCTTCTTCCAAGCACCGTTTCACTTCGCTCTCTCCATACGTCGCCAAGCCAGTGTCATGCCCGATCTCGTAAAGAAATTCTTGCATGATCTGTTTTTCTTCTACATAGCGAACGCGCTGCATGATTTCCGGAGCTCGTTCCATCACTTCTTCTACTCCTTGTTCACTTACGTAAGCCGTGTCTAGAGTTGCGATGATTTTGTCTTTCAACGTATAATGGAGGTAGTCTGTTTTTTCAAAATCGTTTTTTGTGGGACCTGGACCTCCAATTATTACGCCTTTCAGATTTGGCATGGACAAGAAAATGTCGTTGGCATGATTCCCAATGCGCTTGAAATAATTCAAAAGTTTGGCTTCTCGTTGCCGTTCAAACCTTCTTGCAGATTGACCTCCAGCTCGATGTTTCCCTGGTACGCCCGACGTGATTTCCCGGACAATTTCTAAGCGTCTGCCCTGGAGAGCGGCGAAGGTTGTTGCGCTGGCGTCTATAACTATGATTCCATAGGTTTCTCTCTCTCTCAGAAAGTCTTGTAAATATTCGAGGTGAAACTTAGAGTCGCAGCGGTAAATATACACTTGAATCGGTTCAGGAGGAACTATCGGGTATGTTTCCATTCTTTCGCTTCCCGGACCGTTCTGTGGGATGGCTCCGGAGAAAATGACTAAACCATTTTTCGGTACTTTCTTGAAGAGTTTGAGTCGTTGCATGACCTTCACTATTGCGTCTTGAACGTTTTTTCTTGTGGTGTCCGATTTGATGTTGGCTGCGGTTCCATGCTCTTGTTTAAGCATGGCAACGACTTCGCTGATTTGGCGTCCAGGCGGTACGTACAGGGAGACAAGTTCAGTTCCTCTTCCCTCTTTAGCCGCTAGCCTATCCAATTCTCTTTTTAAGCGAAATCTTTCGAGCGAAGTTCGTTTGGTTCCCATTTTCACTGTTCCACACGTTTAACGGTAAGCCTTCACTGTAAAAGAACAAATAAGAGTTACCGTTCTCATGCCTACGGAATAACATGGAGATATTTAAGTTTGAGAAAAAAAGCGATTAAGATTCTTAAGTTTTACTTCGGGGTTTAGCTATGACTCCCCTAACTTCGAGGCTAAAGAAGTCGGAAGCAGTAGCAGGCTTTACAACCAAAGCGGTATCCGCTCCTCTGTCAGTTCCCCCTATAGCTACAACGTCTCTATTCACAGAGATAAGACCTGCATCAGCTGCCATCACACTGATTTCAACAGAAACTTTGGTTCCTTCACCGAACAGTCTCAGCGCGTGAGCGATGAGTTCAAGAGGCAGAATTGTTTTGAACTTCTTTCGAACAGCTCTCTCCACGCCGCTCAATGCATGAGTTGCCGTCAAGACCTTACCTCCATTCTCCAAAATTTTTTTACGGTTCTCCTCCCGTAACTCCTGATCCCCAATCCCTGCAAAACCAGCGTGATGAGTAACCACCACCAAGTTGAAACCTTTGAAAATTTCTGAGGCTTTTACTCCAGTTTCGCCCGTAGTAGAGGCAACCACGATGTCTTTTATTCCTTCTGCTTGGGCGTATTCCTTTGCCAACCTTAGCACAGTCTCAGTGTTCCGTGGTCCAGAGGAGTTAAAATACACAGTTTTTCGCTCTGTAAGGCTCATTTCCCATTCCTCAATCTTAAAGATCGTTAAAACATTTTGTTACAAAACTTGATTTTGCATACGTTATATTAAAGAAGTTTGCTTCCGTTTAACTTCAACACATACGGTGAAAACAGTAATTATTCTTCATACGCCGTGGCTTTGTTCAAGAAGTTGAACAAGATGTTCAAATGTGTTGTCTTAAATCTCAGCAGCAGTATAAAACTATGTGTTAAAAGCTGAGGGACGTTATGGCTTCCCAGAATTTAGATTGGCAAGAAAAATTCCGAGTTTATCTACTTGAAATTGTGAACGAAACCTTGACAACATTCTTTGGGAAAGAAGCGGCGGAAACAATTTACATTTATCTTGAAGCAAACGGACTGAAGAAAAAAGACATTCCCAACAAAATAAAGGACTTTTCAAAAAGTTTGAGGGAAGTCTTTGGCACTGAAGCCATCCCAATAGAAGAGCATATCACAGAAAAGCTATGTTTAAGATTCAATTTAAAACCCAAAAAAGAAAACATAAGTTTTGTAGAAGTGGCAATCGCAATAAAATCGTTCAACACCCTATTTCTTAGAAGCGTTTATGAACCTTTACCCGCACAACTGCAAGTGTAGCTCTCGTACACACGCAATTAACAACTGCTCTTAGCAACATGCTGTGATACAAAAGTTTCTTTATCTATCTAAGCTTTTCACCAGCATTTCCACAATAGACTGCCCATGTACTCAATTAAGAAACGCGTAGTTACTACATTGTCAGCGTGATAGATAATTTCCTTAGAGAATTCGGTTTTCTGACAAAAAATTTATAACAGTGTTATGAAAATATAGCGTGCGCAATCATATCATAATGAGACTGAGAGAACTGGAAGATGGATGAGACAAGCATGGATGGAGACGGCGGTGGAGATACACATAGAAACGATCTAGTTTTTCCTTCAACAGTTCAAAACAAGCGCGCAAATCTGAGATTCAATACAAAAGAGTTGGCTCTAATCTCAGTTCTAACCTCATTGTGGATAGTCTCACAACTTTATCTTGGACCTTTAATTAGTCAAACAACAGGTGTCCACGCTGTTATCCAGCGAGTAATGGGTTGGTTCCTCATGCTAACCATGGCGAAGCTCACTGGAAAGTTTGGCAGAGTTACAGCGATGGCTGCTATAGCATCTTTAGCCACTAGAATCATCCGCTTGGGAGCTCCGTACTCTTGGTTTGTAGGAGTCGGATACGCGCTTGGAGGTCTAACATTCGATTTGTTATACTTCTTTCCCGCCGCTAAAAACTTTGAAGGAAACGCTGAGAAAATATATTTGTTGGGGATATCTATGCTCTCAGGAACTATAGCTTTCATCCCATATCTGCTCTACAACCTCTTAGTTCTAGGCTTCTATGGCTTTCTTATTGGAATTCCACTCTACGTTTATACCGCCATTAAGAACGTTGCTCTAAGCGTCTTGGGCACATCAATCGGAATATCCGCTCTACCGCAGATCGAAGTCTGGGCTTCGAAGATAAGGGAAAACCCTCGACAAGGAAATTGAAAAAGGACATCGAAAGTTCATGTGCACACGCATTTTGAGAATTCAAATCCCGTGGACACACCACTTTTAGGTGTAGTCAAGTCATAAATCAATTTTAGTTTGATGTATCAACTGGGGATTTCAAGCACAGCAACATATGCAATTTAACTGTCTTATGGGTATCTCTATAAGTCAATTTGCGAATAAAAATTGAGACATGGGTTAGAGTCAAAATGGAGGAGCAACTTTGACAAGTAAGATAATTCTTAGAACGCATTTTTGGCAAGGCAACGAAGCTTGTGCCGAGGGCGCAATCGTCGCTGGATGCAGATTTTTCGCGGGTTACCCCATCACTCCAGCCAGTGAAATTGGTGAGCATTTAGCATGGAGACTGCCACAGGTTGGTGGAGTTGCAGTGCAAATGGAGGATGAGATAGCCTCTCTCGGCGCAGTTATTGGCGCTAGCTGGGCTGGAGCTAAAGCGATGACGGCTACTTCTGGACCGGGCTTCAGTTTGATGCAGGAACTGATAGGCTATGCGTTTATAACTGAAACTCCATGCGTTGTTGTAGACGCTCAGAGAACTGGTCCCAGTACGGGTCAAGCTACGAAGTGCGGTCAAGGCGACGTAATGCAGGCGCGCTGGGGCACTCATGGCGACTACGCTTCCATAGCTTTGTCGCCTAATTCCGTTCAAGAAATGTTTGATTTAACAATTCGCGCATTTAATTTGGCTGAAACTTATCGAACGCCCGTCGTGTTGTTAGCAGACGAGACCATTGCACACATGAGAGAACAAATCGTCATCCCACAATCTGACAAAATAACGATAATAAACCGGAAAAAGCCGAAACCAACAGATGAAGCATTTTTCAACGGTAAAGATGTAGCGCCTATGCCGTCAGTAGGCGAAGGTTATAACATACCGATAACAGGGTCAACTCACAATGAACATGGCTATCGCTTCACTGCCGACCGAGCTGTGCATGAGCAATTGGTTGAGAGCCTGATTGGGAAGGTCAGAAATAACTCTGAGAAAATCGTGGATTACGAAACCAACAATTTTGACGATTGTGATGTCGGAATCGTATCTTTCGGATGCACCTCTAGGGCAGTATACGAAACTGTTGACCTAGCGAAGAAAAAAGGTATCACTGTCGGATTTGTTCGGTTGAAGACCATATGGCCTTTTCCAGAAGAAGCAGTTCGTAACATAGCTAAAAACGCCAAAGTTATTATCGTGCCGGAATTGAACATGGGAGAAGTTTTTTATGAAGCGGAAAGAGTGGTGCACGGATATGTGCCAGTTATTCCATTGAACAAAATTGGCGGTGGGGAAATGATAACTCCCGAAGAATTATTAGCAAAAATCATTGAGAGCGTGAAAAAGGTTGACTGAAGCATTCACGAGCCGAAAATACTTGAGACATATGAGTCTTCCTTTCTGCGTGGGCTGTGGTTGCGTGACCGTGATAAATCACTTTCTAAGAGCGGTTCATGAACTAGGACACAAAGACCTAAGCAAATTCGTTTTCTGCAGCGGCATCGGTTGCGCAGGGTGGATTCCATCCCCCTACTTCAACGCCGATTCCATCCATACACCACATGGAAGAAGCATACCTGTTGCAACTGGTGTTAAACTTCTGCGCCCAGACTTGAATGTAGTCGTGTTTGGCGGAGACGGAGACATCGCTGGAATCGGAGTGGGCCATCTAGTCCACGCCACCCGCAGAAACCTAGACATCACAGTTGTTATGTTAAACAACATGATTTACGGCATGACAGGCGGACAAGTCGCGCCCACAACTCCAGTTGGAACAAAACTACGACCACTCCATATGGGAGTTTTGAACAGCCATTAGACGTAACTCGACTTGTTGTCGCTGCAGGCGCCTCCTACGTTGCCCGCTGGACCACGGCACATGGTGAACAATTAAAAGAAGCCTTGAAGAAGGCTGTTGCAACCAAAGGCTTCGCTTTCGTTGAGGCGGTAAGCCCGTGTCCCACCGCTTTTGGGAGGAAGGCTGGATTTAAGGATGTGGCTGAAATGTTTCGTTGGTATAGAAACAATTCAGTTCTACTCGAAAAAGCTGAGAAGATGGCTGTGGAAGAGCTTATAAATAAAATCGTTGTGGGCAAATATGTGGACAGAAAGATTCCAACGTTCACCGAGACTTTATTCAAAACCATAAGGGAGGCGAAGAAGAGTGCAAAAACGAACTGAGATAAGAATTACTGGACTTGGTGGGCAAGGTGTTGTGTTAGCTGGGGAAATTCTTGGGAGAGCCGCTGTATACGACGAAAAGCATGCTGTTCAAACTCAGAGTTATGGAGCAGAAGCTAGGGGCAGTAATGCAAAAAGCGAAGTCATCATAGCTGATAAAAAAGTAGGCTTTCCAATGATCAGAAAATGCGATGTCTTAGTAGCGATGAGCCAAACAGCCCTCGACAAACATCTCAAAGACTTAAAGGAAAATGGAACTCTTCTAGTCGATGAAGACTTGGTCAAAGAAGTGCCGAAAATCAGAGCAAAAGTTTTCAAAATTCCAGCAACCAAAATGGCGGAAACTGAACTGAAATCGAAAATTTACGCCAACGTAGTCATGTTAGGAGCTTTGACAAACAC
>CAYFTS010000124.1:0-3572 GCA_964346135.1 uncultured Candidatus Bathyarchaeia archaeon
CCATCCCCACCTGCAAAAAGTAAAAGATCCACGTCCAAACGCAGCATTTCCTCAGCAGCATTCACAGTATCCTCCGCGGTTGTTTCGTCTTTTTTGATTGAACCAATCACGATGGGGGCGAAGCCGCATTTCTTGGCTGCATCTTCTCCCATTTTGGTGGGATATGTTACAATCTTAAGGTCGTCTTTCATGAACGTAACCCTTTCCAGCGCTTGGACAGCCCGATTCAGCGATTGCGGCACGGCACCTAGCTCTAGGGCTTTCTTCTGTATCTCGACTCCGTCACTTCCTTTAAGTCCGACCCTTCCGCCGATCCCCGCAATTGGATTGACGACTAAGCCTAATTTTCTTTTTCCACTTTGATCAGCACTTTTGCTCATAAACTCTCTCTCGCCGCGCATTGCTCTCTATTCTGTCTCTTTACGTACTTTCTTACGATATGCCCTCCAGGTCATTGCCCATTGCGATGGATCGTCCAACGGTGCGTGGTCGATTTTGTGAATAGTGCTATTGTGAGGGGCGGTCTTAACTAGCTCAGGGTTCGTGTACGCCTCGTCGGACACATGTCTAAGTATTCCAATGTATTCATCAAGGTCATCCTTAGAATATGATTCGGTTGGTTCAAGGGTACAAGGCTCCGGAACTATCCATGGGTGGTGGCTGGTCCAGTAATGGACACCGAAGTCTGCAACCCTAAGTCCAATTTCCTCGGAATGAACCCCTGTATCTCTCGCCAATTTCTCCCAGCTATACCTTACCTGTTCAATTCGACGTTTGCCTTTGGCGTAAGGTGCACTTGCTCCTCGTATTTCTAACAACTTTTTGAGCAAATAATTGTTGTTGAGAACGGCGACCTCAGCGACCTCTTTCAGACCTTCTGCGCCAAGACTCATCACCCATGCATATGCTTTTAAGACCACTGGTGTGACGCCATAAAATGATCTCACCTTTCCAATACTTTCGGGCTTATCATAGTTCAAATGATACTTACTACCATCAAACTCGACAACAGGAACCGGCAGGAATTTTGTGAGTTCTTTGGTGACACCAATAGCGCCGACTGCTGGTCCACCACATCCATGAGGCGCTGAAAATGTCTTATGCAAATTAAAGTGACAGAGATCAAAATCAGCCTCCCTCGCCCTAGTTATACCTAATATTCCGTTGGCATTTGCCTGGTCATAGGAGCACAATCCTCCCGCTTCGTGGACAACCTTCACGAACTTTTTAATGTTTGGATTAAAAATTCCCGTGTCTTCCGGGTTTGTTATCATCAGCCCAGCTGTGTGTTCTGAGACTGCCGCTTTTAATGCCTCAAGATCAGGATGGCCGTTCTCATCAGGATACAGGGTTATGATCTTGAAACCGGCTGTTTTGGCACACGCAGCATTTGAAGGATGAGAGAAAATTGTTGTAATGATCTCGTTTCTCTGATCTGCTTCCCCTCTAGCTTCATGATGTGCTCTTATGATCGAGGCATTCGCGTATATAGCTTGGGAACCAGCGCCAGGTTGAAGGGAAAACTGGTTCATTCCTGAAATCTCTTTGAGGATCTGTTCAAACTTGTACATTACCTCAAGTATGCCTTGAACAGTTTCTTCATCTTGTAATGGATGAATTTCCGTCATTTGGGGCATTCTGGCCAGTTGTTCGTTGATCTTCGGGCTGTATTTCATCGTGCAGGTTCCCTGGCCTACGTCAATATTTAGATCTGTTCCCAAGGTTTCCTGTGATAGCCTCACATAGTGCCTTAATACCCGTGGTTGGGAAAGTTCCGGTAATCTAGGCGGCTGTTTCCTTCGCATGCCTTCAGGTATGGTTGACACAACGTCTCCAACCTCATTTTTTACCTCATACTCAACTTCTGGTATGAGGATGCCTCTCTCTCCTTCGTTGCTCAATTCGAAAATTATCGGTTCATCCCACTTGGCCTGATGAAACCGCCTTAGTTTCGGTTTTCCATCCGCGTATCGTTTCATGGTTACATCTTCCATCTTATTCTACTGCCTCCTTCAATGCGTTGATTAGCTTATCAACGTCATCCTTAGTGTGAACTTCAGTAACGCAGTAAAGTGCGCTATTTCCCAACTCCGGGAATTCTTTTGTCAAGTCTTTTCCACCGAATATTTTATGCTTCAACAAGGCTTTATTGATCTCGGGAACTGTCTTACCTGTGCCATCAAAATTCACGACGAATTCCTTGAAATGAGTTGACTGGAAAACGGGACACTTGACGCCTTTTATTTTAGATAATTGCAACATCACATAACGCGATCTTTGCATAATGCCTTCCCCGATTTCCTGCATACCTTGAGGTCCCATAAGTGCCAAGTAAACACCAACCGTTATGCCCCATAAAGCAGTGGCTGTGCCAACGAACTCTTTGCCCTCCTCTCTTAACGCGAAAGAGGTCCTCTCATAAGCAACATCACCGAATCCGTATTCTCCTTCGACTGAAGTCGGAGCTATTCCGAACAGCCTAGAAGGATATTCCATCACGTACTTCTCTTCATCCCGGGTTGCAATGAATCCGGCATGACCTCCACCGAATTGAATATGCATACCGAGCGGCTGTAAATCGCCACATACTATATCCGCACCGTACTCAATCGGAGGAGTTAGAATTCCCAATGAAATCGGATCGACCCCGACAATGCACATCGCGCCATGATCATGGGTTATCTTAGAAATCTCATATCCATGGGCTTCAACAAAACCGAGGTATGATGGATTCTCAAAATAGACGGCGGCAGTCTTCAAAGAAATCTCAACTTCGAGAGAGTTGAGGTCTTGTTGCCCGGTTTCACAGTCATAGTCTAGCAATTTGATTTCCATCTCAGGCTTGCAATAGTCCCGGATTTTCGATAATTTATCAGCACTGATTGTTCTAGAAACTAATACTTCACGTCGGCCTGTAATCCTTGATGCCATACGAATGGAAGTAGCGACTGCTTGCAACCAGTCATATGTTGGAACATTCACAACATCCATATTTAGAAGCTCTCCCATCATGCTCGCGTACTCGAAAAGTGCCTGAAACCTTCCGTGATCATCATAAGGTTCGCCTGCGTACGCAGTTAAAAACTCACTTCGTTGATTCACCTCATCACACACTGCTGGAACATAATGTTGCCAGCATCCAGCTCCCAAAAAGTTGAGATGTTCCTGACAGGTCTTGTTTTTTGAAAGGATTCCTTCTATGTGCTTTCTTAAAGAGTGTTCGGATAAGAGAGGTTTGGGCAAATTCATGTTTTTCTCGAGTCTGAGCTTATTAGGGATATCCTCGAAGAAATCCTCCACGCTTTTTGCTCCAACCTCTTTGAGCATCTGATTCTTCACTGTGGGTACGGAGTTTGGGATGTAAGGATGGACAGTTTGCTTTTTTTGGATCATACTCTATTCATCCAATAATCTGCGCGTGCAAATTGTATGTAAAACTTTTGTTACTCCAGAACGGCGTGCGCGCATGTTGCGCTCGCGACTCCTATTGTGTGTGGGGGGTTAAATTTTGGCCCAAGCCCAAACGAAGACAACAATTGTTAAATTTTGGAAAAAGAGCGCGCGCGCGCGAA
>CAYFTS010000125.1:0-2818 GCA_964346135.1 uncultured Candidatus Bathyarchaeia archaeon
AGTCGATGGTCCAAGCTGAGTCGAATGTCCAATTCAACTGTTGCCAGCTAAAGGTATTAGATGAGCCTGAGAATTCAACTTCAGCTGTGTATTGTTCGGTCCATACGTGTAGGAGGGTAGCGTCTATATTCCAAGTGTCCTGTGTTGTGTCGCTGGTTTCGTTGCCTCCTTTGAATCTGATTGTGAATGTTGACGAGTTTAGGTAGGAGACAACTGAAGCGTTGTTCCATCCGCTTGATAAATCAGTGAAGATATTTTGCCAAGAGGAATTATACCAGACATCAATTGTGATGTTCTCTGCTCCCATTGATCCTCCGTATATGCAAAGGAATTCATTAGATTCATCGTAGTCTACTGATGTCCATTGAACTTCCAAATCAAGTTCATAATTTGTTGGGTCAATCCAATCAACCTTAAGTCTTGCACAGTCAACTTCATAAATACCGCTAGCGGCTTTTGTTTGGATGTATATTTTTGCTTCATCAATTTTTGTCCAAGTGTCAAGTACTGTGGTTGCTGAATAATTCATCCATCCCCAAGAGATAGGTGTTGCTAGAGTGCCTAGAGATGTCCATGAGGAACCGTCCCAAACAAAAACTTCAAGACCCTTGTTAGTTTGAGTTTGTTTAGTGTAAAGCTGAACCTCAACGCTGCTTATCGTTTCTGTGGATTTCCCTGAATCTGTAAAATTGAAATCGCCTACTAACAGGTTGTTTCCTGTTACATAAGTATAACTAGCATTGTAGTCCACAGCGTCAAGGTACGGGTTCGTTCCAACTCTCGTCCAGTCAGTCTTATTCCCATCGTCGGCGTTGACATAAAGCCATAGTGTACCATTGGGACCAGCAGTCACCGTCTCTGTCAAAGTGTCATTAGTCGAATCTGGACCGTTTTGCTGCGCTGCAAAATCACTTTGAGTTCCTCTGTCTGTACTATTGTCCACATCACTCGTGTCGTCGTCAACGTAGTCTTCTAAGTCGGGACCGCTGGAGTAGCTGCTGAAATTCATATGCACTCCATCGTTGGAGGTCAGATTTGATATTGAGCCCGAAACCAGAGAAGTAGAGCCCAGCAACGTGTATCCGCTCGGATTGTACGTATTTATAGAAGTGCTCGTTCCTATGCTTCTAACGATGAAGTAGTCGGCGTCCGCGCTGACGATACTGGAGGGAACGCTCCCAGAAACGTATGTTCCGTTCAAAATGTTGTAGTCGCTAGCATAATAAGTTTCATAAATGGACCCATTCGCACCGCGAACCGACTCGAATGTAATGAAAATACTGACCAGCAGCAAGACTAGCACATATAGCAAAAATGAACGTGAAGTATCTTTTCGATAAGGTTTGCGTTTCAACGTAGCTGGTTATCTCCTTTTCCCAATGTAGTTAGGTTAGTAGTGTGGATAGCACCTCCCGTAACCAACTCATAGATCCATTATAGTGGATTTCTAAAACAGTTACATTTAATATGTTTGAATGTGGAATCTGAATTCAAAATCCACATGCGCATAAATGCGTCGATATACCCAGAAGGGAATTTAGCGCACGGTTTTGGTCGTCTTGTCTATCATCAGGGTAGTGCTACTTTGGTTCTTTGTTCTAGTGGGTCATAAATCCACAACACTTTTTGCGGTTTCAGCTCAGATTCCTTGTTCAAAATCATTCCAAACACAAGTGCAGCCGTTGAATCACCGAGACATTCTTCTAGTGCTTCTTTGAAGAGTTTCGGCTCACTCGGAATATCTTCTGGTTTGAGTGAGTATCTTTTCTCTAAGTACCTGCAAATCCCAGCAGATATAGTCGTAGCAGCGGTTTTCCCATAGATCTGTCTCAAAATCTTATCCAGAATCTTGGAGAGTTTGTCAGTGTGCGGATCGGATTTGTTCTTTCTTTTCATTTATTCTTCCTCCATTTTCAAGACGCCTTTGATTCATTTTTCAACATAGTGGGTGCGCACGTTTTTTTACTTTTGTTCCAGTCTTGCATGCATCGCCATTATTGTATTCTTCAATTGAGTTCTTAGCTTTTGAAGCCTCTCGATTTCACCATTAGATGATTGAATCATTTCGCGCACAAGATATATTATATATTAATATTTAATAAACATTGTCGTCTAAACGTTGAACAAGGCTACAATTTGCAAGCATGCATAAACTCTACTGGATGACTTTGACGTCAAAAGAAGTTTGTCTAACGGTGATTTCACATCCAGTAAGAATTCTGAGTTTTTGCAAAAGGTTTTGAAACAACTATTGCAGACACACACGCACAACCAACACAGGCGCACAAACCACAGACCACTTGTGTTTAACAGTTAGTAAGTGTTTTGAAACGATGACAGAAAAAAGCTCGGATTTTTCTCTTTAGGTTTTGGAAAAAACTCTGCGAGTGCCTAAACTACTTTAAAGAACTCTGTTTTCGACGCTCCACAGATTGGACATTTAACTGGTGCTATGCCTTCAACAGTATTTCCGCAGATGTTGCAGACGTAATAGTCGATTTCTGGTAATTTCTTGTTGTTTTTTAGCGCGCCAGCAGCCCTCGAGAATAGACCAGCGTGTACTTTTTCAACTTTATTGGCTACGTCAAAGCTCCAAGCTGCACGTTGGTCTCCTTCTTTTTTGGCGATTCTCAAGTATTCAGGATACATTTTCTTAAACTCAAAGGTCTCTCCAGAGATGGCCGCATTTAGATTCTCTGATGTGGATTTTATTTCTCCTGTTATTCTGAGATGGTTCAAAGCGTGAATTGTCTCTGCTTCTGCAGCTGCTCTGAAAAGCTTTGCAACTTGCCGGAAGCCTTCCTCTTCAGCTTTTCGA
>CAYFTS010000126.1:0-13832 GCA_964346135.1 uncultured Candidatus Bathyarchaeia archaeon
CGGATCAAGACCTCTCTCCTCAACAGACCTACACAAATCTATGATACGCTGAAGTCGCTCCTCTCCAAGCTTTTTCCTTTGCTTCTTCGAAGGCAAACCATCTTACTCCTTTGGACAAATTGGTAGCGAAACCGAAAATAAAAACGTAGCGTTCTATTTTTTTTGGAACATCAAATAGAAAAGTGTTATATAAAATAAACTTAGAATACATCAAAATATTGAGTATTGCTACGTAATAGTTATAAATACACTGTGTAATAAACATAGACCCATTAGGAATGACACCGACTATTTCCACAAGGGTTGTGTGTGTTTGGAAAATCCCGCTATAGTAGAGATGGAAATTTTCGCTAATCGAAGCTATTGTGTACACACAACCATGCTTACGCAGAGGAAGGAGACTTCGAAATAATGTCAGTAGCTGTTATACTTCCCACTTACTGCGAGGCTGAAAATATAGAGAACCTAATCCGAGAGATTCAAGAGTTAAAACTTGACCTTTCAATTGCAGTCGTTGATGACTCTAGCCCTGATGGAACACCTGAAATAGTAAAGAAGCTTCAACATGAGTATAACAACATTCATTTATTTGTTAGACCTGAAAAGCTTGGGTTAGGCACAGCCATTACTGCAGGCTTCAGATCACTGTTGAAGCTAAAAAATCAACCAGATTACATAGTCACCATGGATGCTGATTATTCGCATAATCCGAAAGATATACCTAGGCTGATATATGTTGCTAAGCGTGGTTGTTATCTTGTGATTGGAAGTAGATACCTTAAGAGAGGTATGGTGATTGGATCACGTTTAAGGCGTAGAATTATCAGTCGTATAGCAAACGTAGTCGCTGGGGCTATTGTGGGGACGAGAATTAAGGATTGCACAAGTGGTTTTAGGTGCTACTCGAAAAATTATGTTAAAAGCGTACTTAGTAACCTTCACAGTGAAACCTACGAAATTCAAATTGAAACACTTAAGCAGGCGCGGCTGAATGGCTTCAAGGTTAAAGAGATTCCAATAACTTTTGTGGATAGAAAACGAGGAAAATCAAAGTTAACTGCGACAGAGTGCCGAGCGTTCCTAGCTTACATTTTAAAAGCCGTACTCAGTAGACTGTTTTCGTTTTTAGGTCATGTGCGTGTGTGCAATATAAGGAATAGCCCATAGAAAGACCCGCGCGTTTATATTTTGTGATGATTTGGATCCTTTCAAATTGCGAATATGGAATCATGGCTTTCTTAATTTTAGAATGATCCCGCCTATATCCTTTTTGGACTTTCCGACGTAGACAAATCTCTTGGCTAATAAATATTCTAAGGGTGTCAAGATTGGAGGGAGAATTGCATTATAAATCATTTTAGCTTTTTGGCTGCTCATTGTAAGATAATCTTCTAAAATGCAGGTAGTGGGTTCAACTATTCTTTTCATCAAGTCCTCAAAGCAGTATTCTCGCATCAGATATTTTCCATTCCTGTCAACGTTAAATTTCTTAAATATAACTCTGAGAGATCTTCCAAAGAAACGTCGCTGAATAGAGGGCACACCAGAAGCCCAATGAGTGTTTTCAATAGTTTCATCTGCAGATGTTGCAGGGACACTTACTACACATATTCCATTAGGCTTTAGGATTCTTCCAATTTCCTCGCTGCATTTGATATCACCATTGTGGCGAAAATGTTCAAGAACTGAAATGGCCGTGACAGCATGGAAACTATTGTTTCTGAAAGGTAGGTGTTCTCCGCTTGATAGAGCAAAATCGAATTTTTGGTTCAATCGAATTCGAGCTTTTTCAATTTGCCAAATTAAACAATCTCGTGTTACATCAACTAAGAAAGGATATGAGCCATGAATATTTAATAAAGATGGGAAAATTGAGTGTCCACTTCCTATATCGAGTATTTTCTCACCTGTTTTCAGCTCTAAGAAATTCAATGCAGCTGTATATTCAATGTATCTCGATGAGCTTAGGCCGAAGCAATACATCAACGCCTTATGTCCATTTATGGTTATGTTATGTTCCCACAAATTACTATACTTCATGAGGTTCATCAACAAAGTGAAGTAAATTGTAATATTCTTCTGCGATGGTGCGATTATAACTTTTTCGTATTCTGTTTCATTTACGTGCTTCGACGCGACACCGTTATTCTTCAAGTTCGAGAAAAGGGCACCTTTCTATCTAGAATGTATTTGAAATATTCTTTTTATGGTCTTCTGTGCTTCCTTACGTGCTCAAGATTGCAATCTACATAATTTAATAATTATCTGTGGTTATTTCATTTTATGACCAGTGGTTATTCACTTTCAGCTTTACTTTCAAAGGAAGCGTTATGCCTAGATTTTTGAGGGCTGGGATCCGTTGAAAAGTCGTAGTTCTGATAAAACAAAACGTTTGCACAACTTCATTGTAACTGATGAGAAAAATATTATTCTCGTTAATATTTCTCTCTAGTACCTTGCAATGAATTGTCTAAAGAAAAAGTAACTATAATAGTCCTCCGAGACCGCGAAAAACACTACGCCGATGATTTGGCTGTCTTTCAAAGCAACACTTAACGTTTCGTTGTATACGTCTTTTCGGTGAACCTCATCGTATGAAAGTTGACCATTTGAATAAATTATTCCCGAAAGCAGTATGTTAACTATGTCAGAGGCTACAAAATCTTCCCCAAGTGCGGTGCGCGCAGGTGTCACTTTTCCTCCAAATAATATTAGAAATCCTTTTCCCACGGGAACCACACCAATAGATGTTCTGTTTACTTTAACCTTGCCCAGAACTAGTCCTTTGTTTTTGAGAACTTCTTCCACGAAAGCTCCAGTATGTATTCCGGAATATTTCACACTAAGAGCCTCTGAATAAGGGGTTTCGACATCTGCTGACTCGAATTTACTAGCATTAGACATGATGTATCCAAGTATTTTTTCTTGAGCCTCCAAACCTGGATGTTCAGCTGAAAGACTAGTTATTTCTCCTCGATGTTTTCCCGAGTAGAAAGCAAAGACATCGCCAATCCACACTAAAATTCCTCCATTTTCTAAAAATTGCTTAACCAAACTGTCTTCTTTGGTGTGAACGGTTTCAGGCAACACGCCAGAAGGAATTATCAAAATAGAATCGTACTTTTGCAACATGACTTCTTTCAGTTTTAAGGCGTTAACGATTTCAAATTTTCCCTCGTATCCTTTGAGTTTTATGTTCTCATGTAGATGGTCAACAACGCCGATCCAACTACTTAACGATATTAAACTAGAAGGGTAATCTCTATCATAATATGCGTAAATATCCTTGTCAATCAGAGACTGATAAACGGGTATCAAGGCAACTTTCAAAATATTTGGATAGGTCCCATGTTTTATATTGTAAGTAACTTCGATCTTTGCTCCATCTTCGTATCTAACGTTCAATAAGTTTACGCTTGTTTTGGCAACAATGCTGGGCTGTATGACTACATTGAGTTCTCCTAGTAAGATTAGAATAAAGATGATTGCTAGCATTTTTTCATATGAATTCATAATTTCTTCACTCTGTGAAGTTTTCTTTACCTCTGCGTCTCGTTAAGAGGGTTTTCAGTCTCGAGATTTTGGGTGTTGGGAAGGGCAAAAGGATTATAGTTGTAGCGCCGAGCAAACCGAAAAATATCCCAAGAGGAAAGCCAATAGGGTTCGTAGATAAATTCAAGGCGTTATGTAACATCATACCTATTTCTTTATTCACATAAATTGTGACCGGATAAAATGGGTATACCCAGTAAATTGCTAAGAAGCATGCCGATGTAGACAATAAGGACAGTCTTATCTTATAATTGCCGTAAAGTCCATAGCCAAGAATCAAAAAAGGCATGATCCAAATAATGTGTTGAGTGTTCACAATAAGCATTGTCAGAAAAATAAGTGCTAGTATGCACACGTGTCCTCTAAGAAAGCTTTTTAGGCGTTGTTCCTGCCTAGACCGGAAACCAAAATGAAATGAGACTAGCACAATGCCACTTATCTGCAAAATATAGAGTACTGTAAAGACTATCTGTGCTCTGCCGTAATCATTAATCCATTCGAACCCTCCTTCAAAAAGATGTATTAAATTCCAGGGCGTGAGACCGCCTAGCCCGGTTATGTATTCGCTTCGCCTAAAAATCCCCTCCAAAAAATAACGAAAAGAATTGAACGCCAATATTGGCAGTAATAATACAATGCCTGTCAACAAAACACCCGCAAGAAAAAGCGTCGACCCGAAAATACCTCTTTTCCATTCTATTTTCTTACTGGAATCTGACTTGAAAAAAAACGTTATGTAGAAGGGGATAAAGAAGACGGGATAAACCTTTGCCATAATAGCAACGCCTAATGATATACCTGCCAAAAGATGTTTTCGCTTCATGAAAAAGACAAACGCTAGCAAAGATGTCAACGCGGGGAAAACATCAAATTGTGCAATCATTGCCCCAGTAAATATGACAAAGGGATTTAAAAACCAAAAAATAAATGCCTCTTTTGCAGCTTTTTCATCCTTAAAATTACTGACGAAATGATAAATTATTAATCCGACAAAAATGTCTCCAATAATTATCGGAAGCTTCACGACAAAATTGAAGAGTGGGGACATTACGGGCACCACAGTTCCATTTAGATTAGCGCGGATAGAAAAAAAGTATGGATTTGAAAACAAGGACCCGATGCTAACAAAAGGTAGGAAAATGTAGGCCCAGACTGGAGGGTAGGAAAAGTACCATGTTCCGTAAGGACTCCCCTGCCCAGACAGCATGTTGACAGCAGTTATGTACCATACTTCTTCATCGTTAGGATGCGACGTGTAAAAACTCAGAATGATTCGAAGAATAGTGCCAAGAAATAATAAACCGACTATCTGCCCATACCCATGGGGGTGAAAAGAAAAATTCTCAACGATTTTCCTTAATTTTCCAAACACCAGAAGACTCACGCGCAATTCTTGGTCTTCGCATGGTTAAAACCCTTTCGTCTTTTTGTGAGTTTATTTCGTCACCCTCAAATTATCATCTAAAGTTGGGAACAACCAAAGTTAATAATTCAACATTAACATCAAATTTCAAGACTTTTGGTTTAGTTTTTTGGATATATATAAACTAAGGAAATAGGAGGATATCCTTCCATCCATAGAGAATTTATATCAGTGGAATCAACAGTTGATTTTATCATCTTAAAATGTATTTACTAAGCCAATCAATGTAGATTTTCAAGCCGTTCTTAAGATTTGTCTTAGGGCAGAATCCTAGGATTTGCTTTGCTCTTCTTAAGTCAGCTTTGGCTTGCTTGAAGTCAGCTACTCGAGTGGTTTTGTGAATTATTGGAACTCTTTTCCCAGTTATTTTGATGATTAGCCTCGCAAGCTCCATTATAGACGTTTCTTCACCTGAACCCACATTAAAAACTTCACCATCCGCCTGCACATTTTTAGTAGCAAGCAAGTTGGCTTCAACAACATCATCAACGTAAACAAAATCCCTTGTTTGTGTTCCATCACCGAATACAGTAATTGGTCTACCTAACAGTGCATGGGTAGCGAAAATCGCAACAGCCCCTGACTCAGATTTTGTCAGTTGCCTTGGCCCATAAACATTGAAGTATCTTAGTCGGATCGTGGGGAGTCCTAATTCGTCGTTAGCGGTTTTAAGATACGCCTCTGCGCAAACTTTGGCAGCAGCATAAGGTGATAAAAGCGATCTTTTTTCAAATAATGTTGAGAAATCCTCGCTCATTACCTTTGAATTTGTATCACCATATGTATTAGTTGAAGCCATGATGAATTTTCTCACTCTAGAATTTATGCTTTCTAGTATAAGATTCAAAGTACCCATTGCATTAACTTTAAAATCAAAAAGTGGGTCTTCTACAGCTTTTGCCGGGTTGATTTGAGCCGCTTCATGAAATACAATATCAATATCCTCTAATGCAGCTTTTACATGATGTATATTTCTAATATCGCCCTTTTGAAATTCAACATCATCCGAACGCGGAATATTGGCAATACTGCCAGTTGATAAGTTGTCCATAATCCTAACGCGGGCGCCTTCTAAAATCAATCTATCAACTATAAAGGATCCAATAAAGCCTGCTCCACCAGTAACTAAAGCGAATTTTCCTTTAATTTCCATCCCGCTCATCCCGCTCTTTTCTGCGATTTAGCTAATAGATAAAGTAATTTCTCAAATTTTTTTATCAAAATTTTCCAATCGAAAATGCGTTCAACTGTTCTTCGCGCATTGCTCCCTAAACTTGCCGCCAAATTAGGGTTTTCAAGTATTTGTGTGACAGTCTCCGCCCACTTTGTTTCGTCGGGGGGAAGCAACAAACCATTCTCACCATGTTTTATTACATCACGCATTCCTTGAGTGTTAGAGGCAATCACAGGTTTCGCCATGGCCATTGCTTCAAAAAGTTTTAGGGGGCTAGCCGATTGACCTAAAGTATCTTGTTGCATGGGTACTAACACCAAATCTGCTACAGATAAATAATTAACAACGGATTCGTGAGGAATTCTTCCACAGAAAATTATGTTTGATATGGAGGAATCCAATTTTAAATTTCCTTCTCCCACAAGTAGAAACTTTGCGTTAAAATGTCTCAGTTGCTCGGCACATTTCAGTATAAGCTTCACCCCAGCCCATTTTTCCAGCCTACCTATGTACATTATAACTCTTTCTTTTTCATTGATTTTATATTTACATCTTATTTCCCTTTTTAAAGATCTTGAAACACGATTGGGATCAAAGAAACTGGTGTCGACACCGTCAGGTATTAGATGGATTTCCTTTCTAATTCCCAAGTTTTTAGCGTACCTACTTGTATAAGTTGTTAAGGTCGTAATTAGGTTTGCATGTTTCACTATATAATTTTGAGTTAAAATCATTACATGTTGAAGTATCGGCATGAATGAACTCTTTTTTTTGGTGCCTCCAGATGTGGCATGTTCATGGAAAAGACCCATTGTATAATACGCAATGATATCGTTAAATTCAACAACAACTTTTTTAGTTAACATTTTACCTATCAAAAAACCAAAGAGCCCTGTGTAAGCGGATGGATAATTAATTATTATTATGTCGGGATTGATTCTTTTGATCTTTCTAAAGGATTTGGGAAAAACATAAAGTGAGGTCAAGAGATAACCTAAAAGGAAATTGTTCCAAGCTTTCTGCAAAAAGAAGGGAACAGAAACATAGTGTGCAGTTATGTTTTTTCTCAGCACTTTTTTATTGTCTTTTTGGTGCTCGAGCGAAAAAGGGATCAACCCTAGGAACGCTCGCCCTGGCGGAAAGACAACAAAATGTACATCAACATTTTCGTTTAGCCTAGACAGTAATTCATAGATTCTCCTATCACTTCCTAGTCTTGGAGGGCAAAATTCAACTAGAGCTACAATTTTAATTGCGTTTTCACCCCTAGAGGTCACTCCAATTTCTGAAGAAATTTACCCATATAAAATTCCATTGCCCCTATTCTAAAAATGGCAAATTTGAGCAACTCCAAAGTCCTAACTTTATGCCGAAGAACGCCCAACCTCGCAATCTTCCTCCTTTTAACTAGAAGTCTTCGCATGTTTTTCAGACTTTCGCAAAAACCGTATAGGCGAACTTGCAATCTTGAGCGCAAGGCTATGTCAGATTGTCTAAAGAAAAACAACTCAAAAAAAGGGGCTATCACAAGTTGAAAAAGAAGCGCTGAAAACATTGGAATCAAAGGAAAATGTAGCATAATAACTCTAAAATCCGATTTCAACCTTTCCGAATAACTTCTAAGCGGCATCTGCCTCGACGAATGTGAACCAATGTGCCAAATTATAGCTGAAGGATTCAAAACACATTCAAAGCCAGCTCTACGGGCCCTTAGACACCAATCTAAATCTTGACCACCAACGACAGATTCTTCATCAAGTAAGCCAATTTTCTCAATCACCTTCTTCTTGATTAAAAGTACGCATCCCGAAAGATAATCTATGTCTGTCACATGATTCTCTTCTAAGGGATTTTTTACGAATATTTTCTGCCCAAGTCCATCTGACCATACTGTGCCAGTAACTAAATCGAGTTTACCCCCACGTGACCATATTACATCGCTTGGTTCGTTGTAGAGGATGAGACCACCGACTATTCCAATCTCATTTTTTGACAAAATCGTCTCAACCATCTTCGAAAGACTTGCTGGATGCGCGATAGCGTCGTTGTTATATAAGAGAATCAAATTTCCCCGGCTATCTTGTATTCCAAGGTTCATTCCAGCAGAAAAACCTAGATTTTCACTATTTTTTAGAAGACGAAAATCAGAGAATTCATTGCTGATTATATTAAGTGATGCGTCAGTTGAGCCGTTGTCAACAACTATAACTTCCACGTTAGGGTAGTCCAGTTTTCTTATTGAGCCAAGGCTTGATCTAATCACTTGCTCTCCATTCCAGTTTAAGACAACAATCGACACCAAAGGGAACTTCTGCAATGCTACCCAACTCCACCTTTATTGTTGCCGTCAATATTAAGATGTTTCGTTGGTTTTCATACATTCTACTTGACTCAAAATCTGTCAGTCATTTGACCGTGCCTTTAGATCGCTATTTTAGACCGCTCTCCTATTACAAATCTATGTCCCCTAGGTTTACCGATCTCGCTCGTGGTTATCACAGAATAGGGACCTATGAGACTGTCTGTGATTTTGCCATCCACATCTATATAGCAATTATCCATGAAAATAGAGTTCTCAATTTCACCTCTCTTAATCACAACATTGTTGCCAATGCTTGTGTAGGGACCGATGTACACGCGACTCTCCACCACAGTGTTTTTGCCGATAATTACCGGTCCCCTTATTATCGCTCCAGATTGAATCACCGCATTTTCTCCAACAAATAATCTACCTTGAATCGACGCCTCGACCTCAACGATCCCTCTCACCTCATGCTTTAACTCATCTAACACTAGTCTATTCGATTCTAAAATATCCCCTGGCGTTCCAGTGTCTTTCCACCAACCCTCTATAAACCTATAACCAACCTTGTTGCCATTATTCAATAAATGCTGAATAGCTTCCGTAATCTCCAACTCACCTCTCCGAGAAGGATTCAACTGTCCAATCATCTGAAAAATCACTGGCTTGAAAAAGTAAATACCACTCAAAGCATACTCACTAGGCGGTTTCTTCGGCTTCTCTACCAACCTCACAAGCCGATCCTCTGCATCAAACTCAGCAACGCCAAAACGCTGAGGGTTCTTCACCTTACAAAGAAGAACCATACCATCGTAATCAGATCTCCTAAACTCCTCAACGTATTTTTTTATGCCACCTTTAATCAAATCATCTCCAAGATGCACAACAAAAGGATCATTACCTACAAAATCCTTACACTGTCCAACAGCATGAGCAATCCCCAACGGCTTGCCCTGATAAACATATGTGATCTTTACGCCAAAGCTACTCCCATCCCCATAAAACTCTTTAACCTTATCAGGGTAGATGTCTCCTAGCACTATTGCAATATCACGAATCTCAGCTTCCCGCAAACTCTCCAAGACATACTGAGAAATCGGTTTGTTCGCCACCGGAATCAATTGTTTAGGGCCCGTGTGGGTTAAAGGTCTGAGCCTCGTCCCCTGTCCACCGTGTAAAATCACACCCTTCAAATCAAAACACCGTTAAACAGTTCAACCAATTCCTTTTTATTAGTTATGTAAACCAGCAAGATCAAGTCTACCCAGTTGATCACGCATCTTCATTAGGTTCACGCATTTCATAGACAATGTTTAAATAATTTTTAGTTGAAAACAGAAAACTAACTGTAATAATGAAGCGTGTTTTTATGTTGGAAGGAGTAAAAATATACGAGCTGAAAAGGTTCCCTGACGAAAGAGGATTCTTCGGTGAAGCTCTGAGAAATGACTGGAAAGAATTCCTCGAAGACAAATGGATAACGCAAGCAAACATAAGTTATAGCTATCCAAACATCGTTAGAGCGTGGCACAAACACGTGAGAGGACAAATAGATTACTTTTTGGTGCTAAAAGGAGCTATGAAAATCTGCGCCTACGAAGAAGAAACCGGAAAAATGGCTGAAATAATAGCCAGCAGTGAAAAACCCATACTAGTTAGAATACCGGGTAAGTACCTGCACGGAACAAAAACCGTCAGCAACGAACCATCCTTAACAGTCTACTTTGTGACAAAACTCTACGATTATCAAAATCCAGACGAAATCCGCAGACCGTGGAACGACTCAACAATAGTCCCAACCGAAATAAACGGCAAAAAAGACGACCCACGCATTGGCAAACCATGGGACTGGTTTTTTCCTCCACATAAATAAGAGGCGATGAATTGATGAAAGTATTAGTAACAGGTGGAGCAGGTTATATAGGTTCAATTCTCTCCAGAATCCTACTGGAAAAAGGCTACGATGTAACATGCTTAGATAGACTATTCTTCGGAATCGACCCAATAAAAGACATTGCAGATAGAATAAATCTAATCAAAGACGACGTCAGATGGTTTAAACCAGAAATCCTAAAGGATAAAGATGCCGTCTTCGATTTAGCATCCCTCTCAAACGATCCAAGTGGCGAATTAGACCCACAAAAAACATTAGAAATAAACTATAAGGGGAGGGTTAGAGTAGCCAAACTCTCCAAGAAATACGGAGTCGCCAAATACGTATTAGCGAGCAGCTGCAGCGTCTATGGATTCCAAGAAAAAATTCTGAAAGAAGAATCTAACCTAAATCCATTAACAACATATGCAAAAGCTAACGTGTCAGCAGAAAAGGAAATTCTACCACTAGCGAGTAAATCTTTCTCCGCAACAGTCCTCAGACAAGCCACAGTTTATGGGTACTCACCAAGAATGAGATTCGATCTGGCAATTAACGGAATGACTCTTGGCTTCTACAAAAACGGTAAAATACCTATCATGAGAGATGGAAAACAATGGCGCCCCTTTATACATGTAAAAGACACATCAAATGCCTTTGTCAAAATCCTAGAAGCAGACGCAGAACTAGTCAATGGTCAAATCTTCAATGCAGGCAGCAACGAACAAAACATCCAGATATATGACTTGGCCCAACTCATTGCAAAATCCATCAATTTGCCGTTCAACTATGAATGGTACGGCTCACCCGACAAAAGAAGCTACAGAGTAAGCTTCAATAAAATTAAAGAAACACTGAACTTCAAACCACAATATATCCCAAAAGAAGGAGCAAAAGAAGTATTCAAAGCGCTCAAAGACGAAAGAATATCTGAAGACGACCCGCGAACAATAACTGTCAAATGGTATAAACACCTCTTGGAAATACACACACTAATTAAAGAAGTCGAAATCAACGGAGTAATACTATGAAAATAACCATCATAGGCTCAACAGGACAACTTGGCGTAGACCTTATGAAAGTATTACAACATGAACATGAAGTCGTAGGCCTAACACATTCAGACATAGAAGTCATAAACTATAAGAACTGCCTCATCTTAAAGGAATACCACCCCGACGCCATCATAAACACAGCCGCATTTCACAAAACAGACCAATGCGAAGAAGAACCAATAAAAACCTTCTCCATAAACGCCATTGGCGCCAAAAACATAGCTACAATATCTAAAGAAATCGAAGTCACAAACATTTTCATAAGCACAGATTATATCTTTGACGGTTCCAAAAAAGAGCCCTATACAGAGGATGACATCCCAACTCCAATTAACACGTATGGAATCTCAAAACTAGCAGGCGAACTCTACACAAAACAAAACCCGAAACATTACATCATAAGGCTTGCAAGTTTATTTGGCGTAGCAGGAGCAAGCGGCAAAGGAGGAAACTTCGTCGAAACAATGATCACAAAAGCCAAGAAAAACGAATCTATTACTGTCGTAGACGACATGTGGATGAGTCCAACATACACAAAAGATGCAGCTGCCACAATAAAAAAGATAATAGAACTAAATCTACCATTTGGAATCTACCACACAACGAACCAAGGCTATTGCACATGGTTCCAATTCGCAAAAGAAATATTCAAACTCATAGGCCTAAACCCAACACTAAAACCAACAAAAACACATCAACTACAAATGAAAGCTAAAAGACCAAGATTTTCAGCGTTAAAAACGGTAAAACTCCCAAAATACGGCATACAAATGAGAGAATGGAAACAAGCACTCCTTGACTATCTAATTGAAAAAGGACATATCTAGGCCAGCCAATTCCGCGAGCAAAATAATTTTGCGCACGCATGGACCTTTGTTTTGGCATCGACATCTTAGAGATTGTTGCAAGAAAGAAACGAAAATAATCTTCTAATTATTAAATGTTAACAATTTTGTGTTAAACTAACAGCTGGTATCTGGGTTTTAGAGGCGTGAAGATTGTCTGCACCTAATAAATGAAGTTTTGCAATCGTAAATAATATCTCCTCACAGCGTAAACTAGAAAGGAGGGGTGTAATTATGGGATTCAAAAATGTAACTGTTTTGGGCGCCGGATTAATGGGACATGGGATCGCTCAAGTTGCGGCTCAGGTGGCAATTTATGAGGTTGGTTTGAGAGATGTGAAGCAGGAGTTTCTGGACAATGGAATGAAGATGATAAGGGCGAGTTTGCGGAAGTTTCTTGACAAAGGGAAAATATCAGGGGAAGAGATGGATAAGATTTTGGGCAGAATTCATCCAACAGTTGATTTAGGAAAAGCGGTGGCGAACGCTGACTTAATTATTGAAGCGGTTCCTGAGAGCGTTGACATTAAAAGGAACGTGCTTATGGAAGTTGATAGGATCGCCAAAAAAGATGCAGTAATAACTTCGAACACTTCTTCCATTAGTGTTACTTTACTGGCTTCATTCACGTGCAGGCCTGAGAGGTTTTGTGGTATGCACTTCTTTAATCCTCCACAATTGATGAGTCTGGTGGAGGTTGTTCGGGGAGCCAAGACCTCAGACAAAACCGTCAATGTAGTGGTTGAAGTGGCTAAAAAAATGGGTAAAGAGCCGATTGTTGTTAAGAAGGACTCTCCTGGCTTTATTGTGAATAGGGTTCTTATTCCAGTGTTAAACGAGGCTGTTTATCTTGTCTGGGAGGAAGTTGCGGGTTCGGACGAAATTGATAGGGCGGTGAGGCTTGGGTTAAATTGGCCTATGGGTCCGCTGAGACTTTTGGATTATGTGGGTTTAGATACTACTTTAGCTATGATGAAGGTTTTTCAAAAAGAACTTGGAGATGTGAAATTTCAACCTTGCCCGTTGTTGGAGCAGATGGTTAAGGCTGGTTTGTTAGGTAGAAAAAGTGGAAAGGGTTTTTACGATTGGGAAAAGAAATAGGTTCTTTTGTTGGAGGTTGGTACTGATGAAAGTAGAAAATACTGTTTATGAAAAGCGTGAGGGAATAGCAACAGTCACGATTAATCGTCCGGATACACTTAACGCCTTAAATGAGGGAACCCTTTTAGAAATCTTAACGAGGCTTGAGGATGCAAATGGAGACGAAAACATAAAAGTGATAATCATTACGGGCGCTGGAGACCGAGCCTTTTCGGCGGGTGCTGACATTAAAATGTTGAAAGAACTGGATTCGTCAAAGGCAACAGAGCTTTCTAGGCTAGGACACAGATTGTGCGACAAAATAGAAGAGGTGGGAAAACCAGTAATAGCTGCGATAAATGGTTATGCTTTGGGTGGAGGGTTGGAGTTAGCCTTAGCCTGCGACATTAGGATAGCTTCAGAGAACGCTAGGTTGGGACAAACTGAAATAAATGTCGGTTTGATTCCAGGCTGGGGAGGCACTCAACGTCTTCCACGGTTTGTGGGAAAAGGTGTGGCGAAGGAGAT
>CAYFTS010000127.1:0-36481 GCA_964346135.1 uncultured Candidatus Bathyarchaeia archaeon
AAAGACCCCTGATCAATGCTAGTCACATTTAGGATAGACGGGTCGACGTTCAGACCGAACTCCCAACCATGAAGACTTTCCGCTTCAGTGATGTCAGCAATTGTTATGTTGATGGTGAAAGTTTCGCCAGGCCACATGTTCTCTACCCTTCCAGGATTCAGGGAAATCACTGGCTCGGAAGAAGCTTCGCCTGAACCTGCCACTGTCACCATACTGATGATAAGGAAGATAATTGTGAATATTCGAAATACTTCTCCTCCTTTCAATCCTTTTTCAGCCTCGCCAAATTCGAGCTCGACCGCTTTATAAACTATGTGTAAAGGACATTTATGAACTTTTACTTTGAAATTTGAAATATACCTGTTTCAGGGACTTGTTTCTTAAGTTCCTGGCATACAAGCAAACATGGCAACATCGGGGAAATGTCCTTGAAATACCTTTTTACGTTGGTAAGTTCAGAATTACTATTCGCAACCTCCGATGAAAAGTGGATTGGAAGAGCGCCGTGCTAGGTTCCTACCTTCTTCTCCTTCTCATGTAGAATAATACTCCAGCGCTGCAGACGATGACTGCGCCGATCGCTGCGATGAGCCCTATTGAAAGCTCAGTTCCAGCACCGTTGTCAAAGGAGCCATCAACTGCCTTGTGCTCCATCTCTGTGTTGAAAGCACCTGCATATAATGTGTTAAGTCTGCTGAGCTCAAAATGTAATGATGTTCTGCCACGGGAAACAACCTTAAACGTGACGGTAGCCAGTGTCCCGCTTCCAGTCGCTCCAGGTATTGGAATTGGATAGACAGGCATGTGCGTGTTCCCCATTTTTATCATGCCAGCGTCATTGTCTATTATAGGCGTTGTCAAATCTTTCTCCCAAGTTGTTTCGTTGAAAACGGTCTTGAGGAAAAGTCCCTCAGTTATTTCTACGACCTCTAGGACTCTCGAATTGAACTTTAGCCACACATCCCAAGCATATAATCCGTTGTACTCTTCGTCAACGACGAGACCGGTAACAGTTATGTTAACGGCAAAAGTACTGTCAGGTTCCAGATCCTTTACTTCTGGGGGATCCACAGCAACTGTGATCTCAGCAGGGGAAGCCATTCCCACGCTTACTAGGGTTATACTGAAAATGAGAAGGGTGGCGAATAGTATCCAATGCAAGTTTCTTGTCACTTTACTCATTCTTCTCCTTCCATTCTCCTTTTGAATATTAGATTGTTGAAGAAGTTTATCAAAGTATCGTTTTGTCTCTTCCCTCTCATGGTAGTTTCACGCTTCCAAAACGCTCTTTGCTTGGACTGTTGCCATTGTCTGCAGACTATGTTTCCCCATAGTGGATGCTAATTACTAGGAGGTCGCCCATATTTACCATACCGTCTCTGTTTACGTCGCAGACTGGTCCCCAAATGGGATCCCAAGTGGGATATTCAGTCCATATGTGTCCTGGCATGGCTACTGTCATTAAATCGTCAATGTTAACATTGCCATCGGGAATTGGTAAGAGCCCTTCATCACTCATTCCGCATATGTCGCCCATGATTGTGATTTCAACTGGGTTGTTAGCTGGCTTATAGTTATCGGCGAGGTCTGTTTCTTCTGGAACAGCGGCTGCGGTGGCGTTTATGATGTATATGCCTTGAGCAATGCCTGAGGTGTTCCAGTAAAAAGGGGTCAGTGTATATGTTCGTCCAGCTGCTAAAAATATTGTTTTTGATCCTATCTGAGTTGAATTGGCGTAGCATTGGACTTCGAAGCTTTCTTCTTGTGTTCCTTGATTTTGAACTGTAACTTCGATAGCGACTGTTTCGCTTCGTCTAGCTGTGGTTGCGTTGGTGGTGACGTTGATTATGGCTACATCGTGGTGTTCTGATGTTATGCTTGTTTTGTGGTAGATGTCTATGTTACCGAGTCTTGTTGACGTCCATGCTACCCATAGGGTTCCGTTCATGGCTTTTGTGATTGACGGTTGTATGTCGCTTGCCATGTAATCAGTTAGCTTTGTATCGGTATGCCAGTATCCGTCGTAGAATTTGTAATACACGTTGTCGTATAGGTCTCTGTCTGAATTCCAGACAACCCAAACTGTTCCGTCGTGGGCTTGTGCAATTGATGGGTATGAATCGATCTCCGGGTCAAATGTTAATCTCATGTCAGGGGACCACAAGGTGCCATTGAAAATCTTGATATATATATCGCCGGCATCCTTGGTCCAGGCAACCCAGATTTTTCCATCCGCCGCCTGCATTATTGATGGATCCCAATCAGCTGAGGAGTTATCCCATGTGAACCTCGTGTCGACGGACCATGAGGAACCATTGTACACCTTGTAAAAAAGCTCAGCTTGATGAATCTCGTTATAGACTTCTCTATTCGACATCCAGGCAACCCAGATTTTTCCATCCGCCGCCTGCATTATTGATGGATAAGCATCGACGTATGGGTCTGTGGTCAGTAACGTGTCGTTGGACCATGAGGAGCCGTCAAAAATTTTATAATACAGGTTCCAGTCTTGTTCGTTTCTGTCTGACTCCCAGGCAACCCAGATTTTTCCGTCTTGAGCTTGCATGATTGATGGAAATCGGTCGGTGTGCGTGTCAAAAGTTAGTCTTGTGTCGTTGGACCATGAGGAACCATCATGCACCGCATAGTAAAGCTCACCGTTGGCGATTCTGTCTGATTTCCAAACAACCCATGTCTTTCCGTCGCTCGTCTGTGTGATTGATGGACACCAGTCGAAACTACTGTCCGAGGTTAACCTCATGTCGGGCCCCCACTCAATTGCATAGCTGGGTGGTGTAGTTTGCGCTAATGTAGCTAGGAGTAGAAACGAAGCGAGAATGACGACGGTAACTTTACGGTTCATTTTTAGTTTGTTCCTACTGTGAATTAGGAATGAAATAAAAAAAGGGGAATGTTTTTCTGTGTTTTGCGTTTGTTTAGTTTACGCGGATTACGAGAATGATACGTTGGTCGGTGAAATCTTTTTCGTATATGACGGCTGGTTCTGGTAGTTCTGCCCATAGAACGGCGTTCTGGCCTGACAGACCTGTTGAGTCCCAGATGAATGTCACCGTTGTGTTTTCTCCCACGTCGAGATTGACTGATTGAACCATGACATCTTCTCCGTAGCGAAGTGTGACATCGAAAGTTTCGCTCATTGCACCTTGATTCTCGACAACCATGTCGATGGCCACGAGTTCTCCATCGTTAACTTCTGTCGCGTTGGGTGTTGCGCTAAGTAGAGCAGCATCGTGTGATGCAGGAGATACTTTGAACTGGAAGTCTTTTATGACGTTTCCCGGTTGCCATTCGTTATCTCTGAAGGTGTAGCATCGAGCCTGGACAAGGTACTTTCTCAGCCATACTATGTAGCCATAGGGCCACCAGTCGCCGCCGCTTACACAGCTCCACTGGGGGTTACCATTTGTGTCGAAAGTTGCACTCAGAACTTCTTTTTTGTGGGGATCTATAGTTACCGTATCAGTCGTGAGTGTTCCGAGTATTCTGAGTTCGTCCCTACTAATTAAAGTGAATTCCACATAGGCTTGCATAGGATCGTCGGTTGGGTTTCCAACCTCGGCGTAGAGTTCATTTATCCGGTCTCCCCAGTACTCTTTCAACTGGCGTTTTTGAGGCCAAGCGGCCTTTCCCACTAGGTCGGCGAAGGTTCCAGCTGTTATCCAATCTACAACCTCTATGTCAACCTGTATTTCGTCAGTTAGACCGTCGATGTCGGTGACGTTCAACGTCACTGTGTAGATGCCATCCACTGCGTAAGTGTGATCCATGATCTCGCCCGTGGAATTAGTGCCGTCGCCGAAGTCCCAGTAGTAGCTTACGATCCATCCGCCATCGGGGTCATATGATGATAAGGCGTCAAAGGTCACTGGCATTCCGTTGATCACAACGAGTGGATCGAAAGAGAAATCTGCAATAGGTGGCAGCACGGTTAACCTGTTATCAACGAGTCCGTCAATTGTTTCGTGAGGTATGTCCATCTTCCATCCAGCTTCATATGTGTAGAGACTACTGAGTTCAAAAGCTAGTGGGCTTATAGCATCTACGGCTTTGACTTCAAAGGTGATGGTGGCCAAGGTTCCGCTTCCACTCACTCCTGCAGGTGGAGGGGGTGGAAGATAAGTGTCACCCATTTTCACGGTGCCCATAAAGTTGTCTATCACCGGCTGAATCCACCCGATCGTCCAAGCTGTGACTGGTCCTAGGAAATTTGGAGTTGGTATAGCAACGGCTTTTGCCTCTAGAACAGCTGGGTTGAAGCTTATGACGACGTCCCAACCGTAAAGATTGGTTACGTCAACAATATTTACATTGACGTCGAAGGTGTCGCCGAGTTCAAGGGTTGGATCTACGATTGTTGGAACACGGACCTCAGTTGCTGAAGGAGACATGACTGAGCCTGTCATCAGTAGACTGGTGATCAGTAATGTCATCAAAGTCATCCAAAATATGTCTTTTTCTTTCATTCTATTCACTTCACTCGTAATATGGTGGTGGCCACGACTCAACACCTGGTACGTAGTGAACGTTGATTTCAAAGAGGTCGCCTGCGAGTATTTTGCCGTCATAGTTGACGTCGACATATGGCCCCCATTCGCCTACTGGATCTGGCCATGTTCCGTCGGGATTTTCATCCACGAACATGAAGCCTGGCCAAGCTGTCCTCATGAA
The DNA here is from genome assembly GCA_964346135.1 of uncultured Candidatus Bathyarchaeia archaeon. Classification (GTDB taxonomy): domain Archaea; phylum Thermoproteota; class Bathyarchaeia; order Bathyarchaeales; family Bathyarchaeaceae; genus B1-G15. The sequence goes on from CAYFTS010000127.1 coordinate 4,690, forward strand.
GTCATCTATTCCAACGATTTTGTCTCTGACTCCTACTGTATGCGTTGGGTCGCACACGTCTGGCCAAACGAGCTGTCTGAAATAGGTAGGATTTGCCGTTACGCGAATGGATTCGGTCAGTACTCGGCTGTGGTACATGAAAGGTCCTGTGCCGATTAGTGTGCCATCGACTTCAGGGCGAGCCTCCCAGATCTCCTCATTTGTCATAGATCCCCATATGTAATCGGGAATCATAGGGATGGTGGCAATCCATGATTCTACCCAAACGCTTTCGACGCTATAGAAGATCTCAACAGTGAAATCGTCTATGATGTCGATATGATCAAGCATCTCCACGTAGGGATAAAACAGCACTGATACAGTGCGTTTCATCACTTCGAAGCTGGTCTTTACGTCTTGGGCAGTGAAGAGTTTTGTAGTACCATGCCAGAGAATGTTATCAATAAGGTCTAGGTGCATGTAAGTACCCCATGTCCCTGAAGTCTCGTTATACCAGCTATCCGTGTAGTAATCTGTAGCCATCCACGGTATGTTTTCGCTCACGTCAAGCGGGTTGCCTTGTATCAGATAGTCATAGATAGTTTCGAGGACCATCCAATCCCAGAACCATTCAGCGTGAACAGGGTTGAAGGATTCTACGTCATTCAGAAATCCTTGCCTCAACACGCCGCCCTTTTCAAAGATTCCTGGATGTGAATTAAGTTGACCGAACCAACTGCTAAAGCCTACTCCTTTCTCGTTAACCAAGCCTAGCCAATCTTCGCCCGCGTATTTTTCCTCTCCAGAGAAACTTCCGTAATTTTTCCTGCCGGCCATGTAGCCTATATCATCAAACATTGGGATACCAGCTACATCATCTGCAACCATGTACTCAGCGTGATATAGAGCCTCTCTAGCATCATCTGTAGTCGTAGCAAACTTCAGAGCTTCACCCCAAGGATCATAGTCCGCGCGGTGGTAGCGCATATAGTTGTTTGCACCTGACCGTGGAAAGTTGTCCATTGAGGAGTGCCAAAGATCATAGTAGTAGTCGGGTTCGCGACCTATGTCCCAACCGCCCGTGTAAATGTGGTAGTCGTATTTGTTCCAAGCGTGGTCATAACATTCATTCCGACTCGCTATGTGACCGTTAACTGAAATACCTACAGCAGCCATGTTTGTCCATAAGATTTGACCTGCTTTGCTTCTATATGGATCATCGGATCTTATCCATAACTCCAATGCCGGTAACTCTTCTTTGTCACCAGGATTCCTAGTCTTGGAGTACTCCAGTGTCCCATCGCTGTCATAGTCGCGAAAACCTGCGTTGTAAAGAAGCGTTTGAGCTTCAGTCATATCGAAGCTGTACGTTGGTATGGGATTATCCAACGTTGGATCAAAGAAGCTTGTTCCGTTTGCGAATTTCTCCCATCCTCCAATAATTGGAGGAATGAACGTGTCAAGGGCCACCCCGTAACCTTCCATGAAGCTTATGAGTTGGTCCCTGTCGAACAAGTAGCTCAGAGCCCTTCTGAAGTCTCTGGTATCCCTAGCCCTTTGACGTGTGTAGTCAATCCAGTATGAGCCCTCGCCGTTTGGTGTCGGAAACGTCACAACCGTATTCCCCGCTGCATCTACAGTTTCTCCGAGTCCATCGCCAATAGGCCAGTTTTGAAGGTTGAGGTCAAACTCATAATACCACAATCCTACAGTCGATCCCATCCAAATTCCTGCTCCTACTCCAGTGTCCGCTTTCCAACTCGGAATGTAGCTCGATGGAGTCGGCCAATCCATTGCATCGATGAGTCCCGCTTCAAGAGCAGCAGCCTGTCCTGGTACGTCTCCTGGTACTATATCAAATATTATGTCACTGACCCTCGGTCCGTACTTCTCGTATGTTTCCGCATATGGCGGATTGGTTGGCGGATTCCATTCGCTTGAAAACACCGGAATCATAGAATTTGTCGATATCAGAAGAATCGCGGAAAATATTGCCGTAATCCATACTGTACTCTTTGTTTTCATGTTTTTTCTTTCTCCTTTCCTTCTTTTCGCAATAGAAACTTATCATTCAAAAGATTTAAAAGTTTCCTTTAAAACAGAAAAATCCAAAATCTTCAAAATAGCATCTACTGATCGAAAATACCCTCCTACGCAAAAGTTAAAAACTAAAATACTTTGTTTTAGTTATCTACAAAGCTGCTGAAGAGGATGTAGCCTGGTTGGGTCTAAGAGCGTACATCGCGAAAAGAATACTTTTCTCAATTGTTCTCGTATACTTTGTAATAACGGTTAATTTCATCATATTCATGTTAATGCCAGGAGATCCTGCGATGCGTTTTGCAGATGCATCGAGAATACGAAAGCCAGAAATTATCCAAAACATAGTGGAACGATTTGGACTTAATCAACCGTTGCACGTTCGATATGTCAAGTATGTAGGTAATATGCTAACTGGACAGTTTGGATATTCCTTTTCCACGAAGGCTCCTATTGCCGAGGAAGTCGGGTTACGTCTCCAAAACACTCTTGTGTTAATTATTCCTCCCGAAATATTTTCGATACTAATTGGCATCGGGTTAGGGGTCATCGCCGCGAAAAAGAGGGGTGGAAAAACTGACAGCGCTGCAGTGATAACTTCGCTAATAGCCTACTCTCTACCTGTGTTTTGGATAGGGATGATGCTTATACTAATCTTCGCCTACAACCTCAATTGGTTTCCACCAGGACATACCCAACCTGTCTCATGGAGCCTATTACCGGGAGGAAAACCCGATAATTTTTTGGTGGAAATCACAACTCGACTGCACCACCTTGTCTTACCATGGACTACCCTTGTCCTTCTATCGTATGGTGGTTGGCTTCTCTTAACGAGAGCAACGATGTTAGAGGTCATTACTGAAGACTATGTGCTAACCGCTAGAGCAAAAGGTCTTAAGGAGAGAACCGTGTTATTCAAACATACATTGAAAAACGCCTCACTGCCCATAATAACCGAAGTAGCAATAACGTTCGGCTTCTTGCTTTCAGGAGCGATAGTTACAGAACAGGTTTTCGGCTACCCGGGACTCGGATGGTGGATTTGGAATTCCATAGATAGCAAGGATTATCCAGCTCTACAAGCAATCTTTTTCATAATTGCACTATGCGTGATTGTGGCAAATTTCATGGCAGACCTCCTTTATGGAGTTGTAGATCCCCGAGTGAAGTACGGGTGACAAGAGTTGAGTAGCTCAAGAGCTAGAATTTTATTCACACTCAAACGATTAAAAAACTTCTTGAGCATTTTTAGGCGAAACAAAAGGGGGATGCTCGGATTGGTGATTCTCATCTCGTTCATAATGTTAGCCTTAACAGCCCCTTTAATAACGCCCTACAGCCCTGTACGTGACAAGCCAACAATAGCATCTTTTCTAGCTAAACCCGTATGGTACAAATATCTTCCTTTGGGAGAAGACTTGAGCGAGAACATTGAAACAGTAAAGATCCCTAGCCTCAACACCCAAACCTCACTTGAACAATTAGAATTCACCACAAACGCGTCGGGTAGTTCCTCATTGGAATTTGCCTTAGATATGGGAAGAACGGAAAATGGATGCGCTGCTATAGTGCTTGTACGAGAGGAGACGGAGACTCCTAAAGTGGTTTTCACCAGCCTAACAAAGACATTTTTCCATCCCTACAAAGTTCCTCCAAATCGATTCATAGGTGAAATAGCAATTTTTGTGGAAGGAGGCGAAAACGTACCTATCGAAACTACTGTTTTTATCGAGCGCGTCGGAGGTATCAAAGTAGATTGGTGGGAGCAAAAGTTCACGAACACTACAACCGAATGGATAAGCCCAAGTCCACGCGTAGATGCATACGTCAGCAAAGCGTGGCTAACTGAAAAGTTTGGCAGCTGGGTGGAGCTCGCACCATTAATCTTCTCGGAACCAGGCGACTACAGATACGGTGTAGAAATGCTATTCAACGATACTCAGCAAGGAGAAAAAATTGAGGCCACTGTCTACATAGACGATTTCAAATTCACAACTTATGGTTCCGCCTTCGGTCTACTTGGAAGTGATCATGAGGGGCGGGATATATTCACCCAACTCCTCTACGGAACAAGAATATCGCTCATCGTCGGCTTGCTCGCTGCTTTCTTGTCCACAACCGTCGGGTTGACTATAGGATTGGTCGCAGGCTACATTGGAAAGTACGCGGATGAGGCTTTGATGAGATTCACAGATATGCTCCTTGTTATACCCGATACACCATTGTACATAGTGCTGATGGCGGTCTTAAGCCCCTCAGTGTGGAACCTCATATTATTAATCGCCGTTATTGGGTGGACAGGATTTGCCAGAGTTGTAAGATCACAGGTAATTAGCATAAAGGAAAGACCCTTTATTGAAGCAGCCCAAGCCATCGGAGCTGGTAAGTTTCGCGTCATATTTAGGCATATTCTCCCCAATGTGATGTCTCTAGTCTATGTAACAATTGCGTTGTCAGTTCCATATGCCATCACATCAGAAGCATGGCTGAGCTGGCTGGGCCTCTACGATCCATACGTAATGACATGGGGAAGAATGCTTTACGACGCTCAAGCGTCGGCTGTGGGAGTCAGAATGTGGTGGTGGATTGTGCCCCCAGGAATATGCATAGCTTTAATCTCTCTTTCATTCATTCTTCTTGGATATGCTCTTGACGAAATACTTAATCCAAAGCTGAGGAAACGACAATAACCTACTTATCAGAAATATGTCGCCATTTAATTCACCATTGAGTTGAAAGTAATCATAGCATCTGCATGCATCAGGCGCTGATTTTTTTGGCGGTACCTTGAATAGATTTTGATAAGCTTCTAATTTTATCTTTTCCTTTTGAAATCGCCACTTACAAAAGAAAGTTTTTATATATACATCTAATTCTCTAAGAAACGTGAAGAGGACAGGGAAATGAGATGGCGCTATTAGAAATACAAGACTTACAAACATACTACCATTCGCTTAGGGGACCCGTAAAAGCCGTCGACGGGGTCAGCTTTCAGGTGAAAAGGGGAGAAGCATTAGGACTAGCCGGGGAGTCTGGATGCGGCAAAACAACAGTCGCCCTATCCATTCTAAGGATTCTTCCTCCCGGCGGCAATATAGTTGGAGGAAAAATCTTTTTCAGAGGAGAAGACCTCGTCAAACTCAAGGATAAGCAGATGAGGGAAGTACGATGGAAGGAAATATCCATAGTATTCCAAGGAGCCATGAACGCTCTCAACCCTCTCTTCAAAGTTGGAGATCAGGTTGTCGAGGCCATTAGGCTTCATGAACCAAAAGTAAAGAAGAAACAAGCTTGGGAAAGAACAGAAAAGCTGTTTGAAACCGTGGGACTTCAGCCCTCAAGGGCAAAGCATTATCCCCACGAATACAGTGGAGGGATGAGGCAACGCGGGTTAATCGCTATGGCTTTGGCTTGTAATCCAAGACTTCTAATCGCAGATGAGCCGGGAACGGCTCTGGATGTCATTGTACAAGCGCAAGTGCTTAAACTCATGAGCGAATTAAAGGACAAAATGAACCTTGGAATGATACTGATAACTCACGACCTATCAATCATAACCGAGACCTGTGAAAAAGTCGCCGTCATGTACGCCGGAAAGATCGTAGAACAAGGAGACATCGTGACTATATTCAAAAACCCATTACACCCGTACACACAGGGTCTAATAGTCGCCTTTCCCAGCATCAAAGCAACCAAGAGGCGCATGTCCTCCATCCATGGCTTTCCACCCGACCTACTGAATCCCCCTACCGGCTGCAGATTCCACCCAAGATGCCCGCACACTATGAAAATATGCGAAAAACAGGACCCTGAACCGCTTGAACTAGCCCCAGACCACTTTGTTGCATGCCATCTTGTTAAAATGGATAAAACGAGCTGATTGCGATGAGTGGAGAAACAGCGATAGAAGTCACAGATTTGAGAAAATGGTTTCCCGTCAGAAAAGGATTTTTTCAAACCCTTATCTCGAGGAAACAATCGTTTGTGCACGCTGTGGACGAAATCAGTTTCAAAATAAAGAAGGGAGAAGTTTTCGGCCTAGCTGGAGAAAGTGGCAGCGGAAAAACGACAACCGGAAGACTTTTGCTCAAACTAATTGAACCGACCAGCGGCACCATACGCTTCAAAAATGAAGACATTACAACCCTTTCGGAAAAGGAAACGAAACAGCTCCGTTGTAAGATGCAACTTATCTTCCAAGATCCATATGAATCTTTGAATCCAAGAATGACTATTGGTGAAATCCTTTCTGAACCCTTGAGAGTTCAGAAGGTAATGAAAAGTGAGGCTGAAATAGAAGCTAGAGTAAACGAAATCTTAGAAACCGTAGAGTTGATGCCTTCTGAAGAATTCATTCTTAGATTTCCTCATGAACTGAGTGGAGGACAGAGACAAAGGGTTTCTATTGCACGAGCCTTCGTACTTAATCCTGACTTCATAATTGCTGATGAACCCGTGTCCATGTTAGACGTTTCGATTAGGGCGGATATTTTAAACCTTATGCTCGATTTGGTCGAGAAATCTGACGTTTCCTTTTTATACATAACTCATGATTTGGCATTGGCTCGACATATGTGTGACAGGATCGCTATCATGTACTTGGGCAAAATAGTAGAGATGGGCGCAATAGAGAAAATTGTCTACGAACCCTTGCATCCGTACACTAGGGCCTTGATTGATGCAGTACCAGTGCCCGACCCCACTGCAGAACGCATCAAAGTAGTCATTAAGGGAGAAATCCCAAGCCCAATCAACCCGCCTTCAGGCTGTAGATTCCATACTAGATGCCCAGTCACTATTGAAATCTGTTCTAAAGAAGAACCTGCACTAATTGATGTTGGAAAAGAGCATTACGTCGCATGCCACCTACACAAGTAGACATGAACCCAACGCTGTCACACAATTTCCGCTATTCTACTCGTGATACTTATGAGTTAATTGGCAAAAGAATCTGGCAACAATTCTTATCTATGCTGAAAGGTTAATGGTGTTCCTGTGAGAAAATGGGCACAACATCATTTTTTTAAGTGTGTCACCTGCGGCAGGAAATATGAGTCAAGCAGTGTTCTACTGTTTCTCTGCTGATCCAGTCAAATGCGTTACTTCTTCTTCTATATAAATCCAAAATTCTCTTTCTAATTTTTCCAAAACTTCTTTCGCTTTAAGGCCACGAAGGGCAAGATAGCCTCCTCCAAAGGCGGTTGTGAGCATTCCCAACCTAATAGAACCACGCGTGCGTTCACTAGCAAGAATTTCTACTACAAAGTCGTTTGGGGTCCCGAAGACACTCGCCGCCATGGCATCCCGCATCTTACGGGCACGCTGCGATGTCCACAGGATTGTATATTTTCCTGCTGTTTTGTCTTTTCTCGTTTTAAAACCTTTGTCTTTAAAGAAATCTTCGATGCGTTCGCTTAGCAACTTCAAATCAACGTTCTTTCCAATCCATTGGCTTTGCATTTTTTTCAACTCTTTACTAGATCAAGGATTATTCTAAAGGCTACACAAAATGCTTTCTCTATGTTTTGACTTAAATATCTTGCATATCGGCTAAAGTTGTCAGAACTTTTTTGGACTTTTCAAAAAACTGGATGGTTATGGAGGAAAACGATTAACTACGTAAACTTCAAGTCTTAAGTAGAGAATTCGTTTGTCCTTATAATTTTGGACATGGTTTATTTGTGAGGTTTTCCAAGAAAAACTCAAAAGATAACTTTTTCAGTGTTATCAAAAGAGAATTTTAACACAATCCATCGGGCTACTCTCGACGTTTTAAAAACGACGGGTATTAAGATTCATAGTGAGTGATGTCTTAGGATTTTAGAAGAGGCGGGTTGTACAGTCGACTATAAGGAACTTTCAGCATTGATTCCATCTCATCTTGTTGAGGAGGCTCTGTATCAAATTGAGATGACTGCTGCAACACTCAGAAGTGGGAAAGAACTTGAAGGCGTTATAGAGATAGCGGACAAGGATTAAGTAAAAACTCTTACGTGACACCCCAAAAAGTACACATATAGAATTATAGTGTTGAGCTTAACAATTCTTAAATATTCAGTACTCCCAATAATTTGTGAGGAGAGGAAAGGAGAAAAAAGATGAGAAACAATCGTGTCAAAATAACTGTGATAGTAACGTTTCTGTTGTTAGTGTTAGGCATTGGAAGTGTTCCCTACGGCCAAGCTAAAAGTTCAAACTCTGAAACTTGGACTTTCATGGTGTACTTGAATGCTGACAACGACTTGGATTACTACGGTGAACTAGACGTTGACGAAATGAAAACAGTGGGATCGACAGCGAGTGTAAACATCGTTGTGCTCTGGGATTCTTGGGAAGAACCAGCTTATGTGTACAAGGTTCTTAAGCGAACCAAGGCTGACAAAGTAGCTCTGGAGGAGCTGACAGACTGCAAATTGAATGGAAAGGAAGTAAACATGGGAGCCTCGGAAGTCCTAAAGGATTTCGTGAACTACGCAACGAAAAAGTTCCGTACCGATCACTATGTGCTAGTTCTTTGGGATCACGGTGACGACTTTAGAGGCTTTGGCTGGGACTACCACACAGTTGATGAAGAGGAGTCTATAGACTATTTGAATCATCAAGAAATAACAAGTGCTCTGTCCAGTTTTCAATTGGACATCTTAGCGTTTGACGGATGCATAATGAGTATAATAGAGGTTCCTTACGAGTATTATGCCCAAGGACTCAAAATTGACTACTTCGTAGGCAGCGAAGGCTACATACCCCTTGAAGGCTTTCCTTATGACACCATTCTTGCCGGTCTTACAGAGCAGCCTGGCATGTCACCTCGCGAATTCTCAATGATCATAGTGGACGAATATGAAGCTTTCTACCATGATCCTGGCTGGCTTACAACACTCTCGGCGATTGACATGAGCAAAATAGGCGATGTGATGAACGGAGTTGAAGCTCTCACCGCAGCCCTAATGGTTGACATAGACGCTTATCGCGGCGTCATAAGCTCTGCGAGAGGACACGCAAAGTTGCCATGGTCCGAATACGGGTGGGAAGCATTAGTAGACTTCGTAACCTTCGTCGACAGTATCTCAGAGAATGCACCTGCCCCTATCTCAACGTTAAGCAAATCTCTCTCAGACAACCTGTCTGCCGCTGTCTTTTACGTCAGAAACTCCCCGACAATGTCCTCAATGAACGCAGGGGGACTCGCAGTGTTCTTCCCATCATCGTATAGTTCCTTCGTCAACAATGTTTGGTGGTACGGAGAATATTACGGAGACATGCAGTTCGCTTCCGAAGTCTGGTTGGACTTCCTCTACGCGTACTACAAGGTTTAACAAGAGCAACCTCCCTCTTTTTTTATTGTGAAGACATTTCTTTCCTATGTTGAAAAAAGCAGAAGGGCTATCTATAGAGGCGCCCTCTTGAGCCGCAGAATCTGCCGCGCCTCATCAGGAGTAGCCACCTCACGTTGGAGTTCCTCAGATAGGCGCCGTGCTCTGGCTACAAGTTCCTCATTCCGAGCCACCTTCCCCTTAGCGTAGTAGATGTTATCTTCAAGCCCTACCCTGACGTGACCGTCCATGAGAATGGTCATCGTAGTCATAGGTAATTGCCACTTAGCCATGCCCGCCACGACGAAGGTAGCGTTGGGTGGGAGCTGGTTGCGCATATGGATTAAATTCTCTGGCGTGGCTGGAATGCCTCCGTCCACGCCCATAACCAGCTGAAAGTGCGCTGGCTCCTTGACCAGTCCTTGTTCGATGAGCTTTATACCTTGGTGGATGAAGCCTACGTCGAAAGCCTCGATCTCAGGTTTAATGTTCGCTTTTAGCATCTTCTTTGCGAGGAACGCGATTGTTTCCCACGTATTGACGTAAACAATGGACGGTTTGCGTCCCGCAAAATTGAGCGAACCCGTCGTTAGGCTTGCCATTTCTGGGTTAGTCTTGAGCGGCTGGGCTCGATCTTCATCCGACTTGCCTGCTACGCCACTCGTCGACGTCATTGTAATAAGGTGTGTTCGTTTGCGTATCTTGTCCATGGTCTTCTTGAAGATTGTATAATCAGACGTTGGGTTTTCGTTCTCGTCGCGACAGTGTACGTGGATGATTGAGGCTCCCTCTTGCTCGCACAGATATGCCGTCTCAGCAATCTCGTCTGGCGTAACCGGCACGTATGGCGTGTCTTTCTTGCGCGGCACAGACCCTGTTGGAGCCACAGTGATTATCAGCTTCTCCATTATCCGCCCCTGCGTATTGCAACGTTGTTGCCGTGCCGTATTTAATAGTTTTCACGTTTCACATGTGAAGCTGACATTCATGTGGTAACAGAAGTCAACGTATATTACAAGTTGTAACTGCAAAATTTTCCGCTGGATTGAATTTATTGAAGAGTTGAATTACTGTTCCTTCGGTTGATGACGTAACACTTTGCCTAGAAGGACGCCTTTATGTTTCCCTTTCTCTACCACTACTTTTCCATTCACCAACACGTATTCTATGCCTTCAGGATATTTATGCGGATAATTGGACAAAGGAAACGTGTAAGGGTAACGACTAGTCGCCCTATCCTTAATTGTGTTTATGTCGAAAATAACGATGTCAGCCCACATTCCTTCTTTGATTAGCCCTCTATCTTTTAACCCCAACTTTTGAGCTGGAAATGAAGTCATTTTTCTAATAGCTTCTTGAAGGGTTATGATTTTTTCCTCTCGGACATATCTCTCTAAAATGTAAGGGTATTCCCCATAGCTACATGGAGAATAGCCTTGAATCTTACCTAAGGCTCCATAAAGGGCGGTGGCCTCGCCGTCGGTCGAAACCATTGTCAGATGATTTTTCAATAATGTGCGGATGTCCTCTTCTTCGATATAGTTGAAAAGACCGCTTGCATAACCCTCTTCTTCTATTATTAGATCAAAATAAGCATCAAACGGGTCCGTTGCTCCCTTTATCTTGGCAATTTCTTCAAAGTTTTTCCCTATCAACTTCTTGTTTTTCTTGCAGTGAAACAAAAAGATTCTGTCCCAACGACCATGCTTCACTAATCCACAATAGCCGGGTCCAGGAGACTCATCTTCCTTTATTTCTTTCTTGATTCTTTCACGAGTTTCCGAATCTTCCAGTCTATCAATTGTTTTTTCAACTCCACCTGCTTGAGCCCATTGGGGAAGCACATAAATCAACTCGGGATTGAAGTCTGTGTGGACATCGTTGTCTGTGGTGACTTCTACGCCCCTCGCCCTAGCTTTTTCATAGATTTTGAACATTTCTTTCAACTTTCCTGAACCGCCATATTTGGGACAGTTGTGAGACACCTGTACTGGTACACCTGCCTTTTCGCCGATTTCTATAGCTTCTTTTAACGCCTCCACTATAGTCTCTCTCTCACCTCTTATGTGAGAAGCATAGATACCTCTATACTTAGCCACCGCCTTGCAGAGCTTAATCAACTCAGACGTATCAGCGTAACAACCAGGCAAATACACTAAACCAGTTGACATGCCGAAAGCTCCGTCCTCCATGGATTGTGCAACCAAAAGTTTCATTTCTTCCAGTTCTTTTGCGGTTGGTGATCTCTTATCGACTCCCATCACCGCTATTCTCACTGTTCCGTGACCCACAAGAGAAGCTACATTCAAAGCTACTCCCTGTTTTTCCAATTGGTCAAGGTATTCTGCAAAAGTTGACCAGTTCCAAGCCACTTCCTTCGCTTCAAGTCCCCACTCATCCCTTAGAAAATTTACAGTTTCCTTGTTTGTCGGAGCAGAACTTGAACCACAGTTGCCTATGACTTCAGTAGTAACGCCCTGCCTAATCTTGCTTTCAGCTCGAGGATTTATCAATAAAGTAAGGTCTGAATGAGAATGTATATCTATGAAACCTGGAGAAACCACTAATCCATTGGCATCTATAACCCTCTCGGCTCTCACAGTGTCCAATCTGCCAATTTTTATTATTTTCCCACCTGAAATGCCAATGTTTGCTCTAAACCATGGATTCCCTGTGCCAGTAATCAGAAAGCCATTTTTGATCATCAGATCAAAAGCCAAGAAGAATCCCCTTATTGTGCATCAACATGACTCCTTAAAATTCTTTTCTCGTATGGCATATCAGTCTTCAAAAGTTTTAATAGCATTCTATACGAATCTATGAAAGATCAAAAATGGTTGATTTTGACAAAGTTAGTAAATACATTAACGCTCATCTAAATGAGCATATACAGAAAATGCAGGAGTTCTTACGCCAGCCCAGTGTTTCGGCAGAAAACTACGGAGTCAGAAAGTGTGCTGAACTTCTTAGGGGTTATTTTGCAGAGCTTGGATGCAAAGACGCTAGGCTCATTGAAACTGGAAGTTTCCCAGTGGTTTACGGCGAATATGATGCTCATGCTGAGAAGACGCTTCTCGTGTACATGATGTACGATACACAGCCTTTTTCAGATGAAGAGTGGACGAGTCCTCCTCTAGAAGCCAGATTAGTTGACATCGAACCATTCGGAAAATGCGTCGTTGCAAGAGGAGCTATAAACTCTAAAGGACCACTGATAGCGTTTCTGAATTCTCTAGAATCCATTTTGGCTGTGGGAGATGAAATTCCTGTAAACCTTAAGTTTATAGCTCAAGGAGATGAAGAGCTTGGAAGCCAACATTTCGCTAGGTTTGTTGAAGAACACAAAGAAATGCTAGGAAAAGCCGATGCTCTTTTCGGTCCAGAAGCAAGTCAAGATGAAAAAGGAACAGTGATCATAGGGTTGGGGTGGAAGGGAATCGAATACATTGAACTTGAATGCAGTGGCAAATCTTGGGGTAGAGGACCAACCGAATTCGGTATACATAGCAGCGACAAGTCTTGGGTCGACAGTCCAGTCTGGCGGATAATTCATGCACTTGCGACTATGACTTCAAAGGATGGAAACAGAATCCTCATTGAGGGCTGGTATGACAATGTTAAACCGCCCAGCAAAGAAGATTTAGAGCTTATTAACAAACTTGCAGAGACATTCGACGAAGAATCAATAAAACATGAGATGAAAGTCCAGAAGTTCATAAACGACTTACACGGAAAAGACCTTCTAAAGCAATATGTCTACTCAACCACACTCAACATAGATGGAATTTGGGGCGGGTACACGGGGCCAGGAACGAAAACTGTTCTTCCTCACAAGGTCACGGTAAAAATGGATATTAGACTCGTTCCAAACCAGAGCCCAAAAGAAGTTGTCCCGAAAATTCGCAAACACCTCGATAAGTATGGTTACAATGACATAATAGTCAGATCCATTGACCCCTATGATTGGTCTAAAACAAACATGAAAGACTCCATAGTTCAAGCTACAATCAAAGCATACAGAAGACTAGGATACGAACCTGAAATTTGGCCTATGAATGCTTCAAGTGTTCCTTATCACCTGTTTAATCGCAAACCTCTACAATTGCCCTTCATTGACGCTGGACTTGGATACGGCGCAAGAGCCCATGCTCCTGACGAATACTTTGTTATTGAGGGAAACAAAAAAGTCGCAGGCTTGGCAAGATGCGAAAAATCATTTGTGGTCATACTTGACGAAATCGCCAAATACCAATTTAGAACGGCAAAATAGAAACGCCAAAATAAGAGTTCGATTTCTCTCTCATTTTTCAAAGTGACAAACCATCCACCCAAGACTTGATTGTGATGCCCAATGATTTATAGTGCCGTGAGATACGGAGAGTTCCAAGTACTATGCGCATCTTTGACTAAGATGACGTTATAACCGAGGCTAAACGTGTTCTTCCACTTCTCGGTGAAACCAATCGTGAGACTCGATATTGACTATCAAACAAAGAGATTACAAGTCCTATATCAATTCACGTTAAGGTTCTTCAAATTTATCTTTCTCACATTCAGAGTCTAATAAGGGGTCCCAGCCGATACATGATAAGGTCCCATCTGGATTCCTAACCAATCTCCTCTTCATCCTAATTCCACATCTCAAACATTCTCTTTTAGTAAATACTTCTCTACTTTTTTGAGTGAATTTGTCGTATGCGGTCTTCAGAAGTTTGGGTTCTTTCCAGGTAATTACAACTGATTCACCAAAATTTCTCCACTTGTGCAATCCAATTCTACATAACCAATTTGGATTCTGTCTTTTTACCATAGAGACCTACCTTTGCACGTACCATATTAATGTGGTGCAATTCGGATTTCAATGTTGTGTGCACAAATGTGCAACCGATATTTTTCTTTTCATGAATACTCCGTTGCGTATGTGAGGCGTATGTTGCAAACTGAGACTCGCATTCCAATGTTGCGTAAAACAAGGCTTTTTGGAGTTCTACTCTACACGTGTATTTTAAAATGCTTAAATACTCTAGCTTGATGAGAGATTAAACATGAAGGAAAAGACTGGTAGAATAACTCGTCTTTGGTTAACCATGATTCATGTGTCTGATATGGACAGGGCGTTGCGGTTTTACCATGAAATCCTTGGTTTGCCAATAGCTCTCAACGCTAGAATGTTCAACCATGCAGAAGTTGGGCCAGATGAACCACTTGCTAAAATTGGTATGCACGCAACGGATAAGAAAGCTAAGAGGAAAAAACGAACCGGCATAGTCTTCGAAACAGACGACATCTATGCACTTTATGAAAGACTCAGAAAGCAAGGGATAAATTTCACTCTCAAACCTACTAAGATGCCGTGGGGTGGCATAGTTGCCGACTTCCTCGACCCTGATAACAACGAACTCGAGGTCGTTCAAGACCCAGAACACTACAAAAGAAAGTACGCGAATAATAGATACGTAGAATCGCACAAGGAGCTCAAAACGGACGTCACGCGCTGAAAAAACATTCTAGTTAAAATAATCGAAAAACAGTTTGAGATGGGATAAAATAAAAAACAGAGAAAACACAAAGTGGATTTGATGCATTCCGGGATATGAACGATGAGAAAACCACTTTGGGTGTCTTCGAAAGAATATATAAAACAAGCCAATATAACGCGGTTCATCAGTTTTGTTGATGAAGAACATGATCTTGAAATTAACTCCTATGCTGAATTGTATAGGTGGTCGACTGAAAACATACAAGATTTCTGGAAAGCAATGTGGAAATTTGGAGAGATAAAAGCTTCCCATGGATATGATGCGGTAATCGACGACCCAAGTAAGTTTCCTGGCTCAAAGTGGTTTGTTGGCGCAACATTGAATTTCGCTGAAAATCTTCTGAGACATAAAGACGATCATCTGGCTCTAATATTCAAAAGCGAGACCCAGAAATCAGTCAGAATGACCTATGGAAAACTATACGATTCTGTAGCACATTTGACTAAACCGCTACGTGAATTAAAGGTGGCTCCGGGAGATCGTGTAGCAGCCTACATGCCCAACCTCATGGAAACAACCGTTGCGATGCTTGCCACTACAAGTATCGGCGCTATATGGTCTTCTTGTGGTACTGAACTCGGCCCAAAGGCGGTTTTAGATCGTCTTGGTCAAATTGAACCGAAAGTTTTATTCACTGTAGACGGGCATCCCTACAAAGGGAAGACTTTCAACGATTTACCTAACGTTGAGAAAATCGCCAAAGGAATCCCCTCGTTAGAAAAAATCATTGTAGTTCCTTATATGAAAACAAAAGCCGATATTAGTCATATACCCAAATCCGTGCTATATGACGAATTTGTTTATCAAGAAAGAAGACTGGAAATCCGATTTGAACAGGTGCCTTTTAATCATCCCGTATATGTCATGTTTTCTTCCGGAACAACAGGTAAACCAAAATGTATGGTTCAAGGAGCTGGCGGCGTTCTTATCAATCATCTTAAAGAGCTGATACTCCATACCGATTTAAAACGTGAAGATAGGATTTTTTACATAACAACTCCTAGCTGGATGATGTGGAACTGGTTAATGGGCTCTTTAGCTGTAGGGTCTACTGTGGTCTTATATGATGGCAACCCAGTTTATCCCGATTGGAGTACCATGTGGAAACTAGTTCAGGATGAAAGAATAACCATATTTGGTTGCAGTGCAAGTTATATTAATCATCTCAGAAGCGTGGGAGCTAAACCCGGAAAAATCTACGATTTATCATCGTTACGAGAAATATCCCAAACTGGTTCATCGCTTTCGCGTGAAGGAGTTGAGTATGCTTACCGAGAAATTAAAGAAGATATGCACTTTAATTCTATCTCAGGAGGCACAGATATCAATGGTTGTTTTGCTGCTGGAACTCCTATTCAGCCCGTGTATGCTGATGAATTACAGGGCCCCGCTTTAGGAATGAAAGTGAAGGCGTATGATGAAAGGGGCAATAGTGTAATTGATCAGCAAGCAGAACTTGTTTGTGAAGCTCCCTCTCCTTCCATGCCTCTTTATTTCTGGAACGACCCCAAAGATAAAAAATATAGAGATGCTTACTTCAATGTTTATCCCGATGTTTGGCGGCATGGCGATTGGATCATAATTCACGGCGACACAGGTGGAATAACATTCTTAGGCCGCTCTGATTTCGTCCTAAAACCTTCCGGAGTACGCGTAGGTCCAGCTGAAATATACAATATAGTGGAAAGATTTGAAGAAATTGTCGACAGCATAGCTGTAGGACAACAATGGAAGGGGGATCAACGTATTATCCTTTTTGTAAAACTTAGACCAGAAGTTCAATTAACAGATAATTTAAAAAATAAGATTAAAACAGCCTTGCGCAAAGAAGCTTCTCCCCGTCATGTTCCAGCCTTTATCATCGAGGCGCCAGATATCCCTTACACCTTTAACATGAAGAAAGTTGAAAGCGCGGTCTTGAACATAATACAGGGTAGACCAGTCCCAAACAAGGACGCTTTAGTTAATCCAGAATCGCTCGATTTCTACGAAGAAATTCTTCCTGAACTTCAAAAAGAATAGTACAAAATTGCGTTTAGTTCAAAATAAAAACATTTATACATCATTCTCTTGATTTTTTTTAACAACATTCCTCGATTTCTCATGGTGCCCATAGAGCTTTCCACAGAATTTTTTCGTTCATTCCAAGTTTCTGCCGTGTGAATTGTGCCTTTCTTGTCAGTTAAATTCATATATTTTTTCACATACTGATGGATAGCGACGATGTTTGCGTATGCTTCGAATACCCTCTAGTTCACTATAATACTTGGACATAGTTAATATGCACGCCCAAAAACGTAAAATAACTGGGGAAATATGATGGGTAAACTGTACAAATCCAAGAAACTTTTTGAAGAAGCAAGAAAATTAACGCCCGGTGGTGTTCATAGCGCAATACGATTCTTTGAGCCTTATCCAATATTCGTATCGAAGGCAAAGGGCTCCAAGATTTACGATGTAGACGGCAACGAATACATCGATTACCACCTAGCTTTTGGACCTGTGGTTTTGGGGCACGCGCCTTCTGGCGTGGTGGCTGCGGTGAGAGATCAGCTGAGTAAGGGGATAATTTTTGGTCTTTCCAATGAGTTAGAAATTGAAGTTGCTAAGAAAATTAAGACACATGTTTCGTCAGCTCAGATGATTAGATTTTGCAACAGTGGAACCGAGGCAACTTATCATGCTATACGTGTTGCACGAGCCTATACAAAGAGAAAAAAAATTGTAAAGTTCGAAGGCGCCTATCATGGTTGGCACGATTACGTGTCTGTTAGCTCGAGCCCGTCTCTAAAGGATGCTGGTCCAAGAGAGTCTCCCGCATCTATCCCTGATACTGAGGGATTGTCTAGAGAAGTTGTTAAAAATACGATTGTCGTTCCATTTAATGATCCTGAAGTGATGGAGAAAACAATTAGAAAACATAGAGACGGTATTGCTGCTCTTATAGCGGAACCTATTCTTCACGGAAATGCTGCGTGTATAGTCCCCAAAGATGGATTTTTGAGGTTCTTGAGAGAAATCACTGAAGAAAATCAAATAGTGTTAATATTTGATGAAGTAGTTTCAGGGTTTCGCCATCATTTGGGAGGAGCCCAAAAGCTTTTTAATGTAACACCAGATCTGACGACATTCGGGAAAGCTATGGCAAACGGTTTCTCTGTTGCTACAGTCTGCGGGAAAAGAGATATTCTAGAGATGTTTAAACCCATAGGAAAAATTGACTACGGTGGAACCTTTAATGGAAACCCTGTAAGTATGGCTGCAACCTTAGCTACAATTAGGGAACTGGAAAAAGGAGACATCTGCCGAAATCTCTTCAATCGAGGGGAAAAATTTAGAAACCAACTTGATGAAGTCATAGCTGAACTCAAGCTTAAAGCTCAAATCGTTGGTTTCGGGTCGGTGTTCCAGCTTCTCTTTACAGATAGGGAAATTCACGACTATAGAGATGTATTAACTTCTAATACAGAATTGTTCAAGAAATTCCAAAAGGAAATGATGAATACAGGCATATTCATGATTCCTCAGGCACATAAGAGATGTCACCTCTCAGCTGCTCACACCAGTGAAGATATGAGATACACAGTCGAATGTGCAAGAGAGATTCTAGAAAACATGAAATGAAACAATGCACTACTAACCTTCTTTTGGGTACAATGACCGCTTTTTATGTATGCGCGCCAAAACCCAAACAAGTCTCTCTAAAATTTCCTTATTATCCCAATAGCCTCTCAGTTTGAACGTACACAAGGATAAAACTGATTAAAGACTTGAATTCTACAGAAAATGTGTGTGCACACACGTTGGTTGGAAAATATGCAGCCGTGGGAAATAGCTGGATATCTAGAAAATGTGAACGGTCATCTTCACATGGATAAGATAGATGTGCTAGAATTGACCAATAAACACTCCACACCCTTGTTCGTGTTTTCCGAAAAACGAATAAGGGAAAACGTTCATTCAGTGATCGAAACTTTTCGCAGATACCATACTAAAACGAACATTTACTATGCAAGTAAGGCATGTTCAAATTTGGCTATCCTTGATGTGATAAAGAAAGGAGGTTGCTCAATTGAAGTCAATTCCTTGGGTGAACTATTCAAAGCTATTACTGTCGGATTTAGACCTGAACAGATAATCTTGAATGGTGTAGCGAAGACCACGAAAGAACTCTTATACGCAATCAGACTAGGAATAAAAAGCATTAACGTCGATTCGATTTTCGAGCTAGAAAGAATTATAAAATTGTGTAGTAGAACCAATCAGAAAGCCAGTATAGCCGTCCGCATAATTCCCGAAATAAGAACAGAAGCACACCCTGGATTAATAACAGGCACACATGAATCAAAGTTTGGTATATTACCTCAAGAAATTCCAGCAACAATCAAAATGGCTACTTCTTATAGTAAGTTGATTAGTGTAGTTGGCATACACATGCACATTGGCTCTCAAACAACTGCTTTGGAGCATTTCAAAACCGGAACAAAAGCTTTGATGTCTCAGGCCCTCGAGATAGAGAAACAACTTGGTAAGAGACTTGAGCATGTTAATATAGGTGGGGGCATACCTGTCAACTACGTGAAGGGACAGATCCCTTCCGAACTTCCGGAATATTTGCATGCGACCATAAATGAACACGACATTGCTGACGCGGTAGTGCCGATTATTAAAGATAAAATGGGATCAGACGTAGAGATAGTTGTAGAACCCGGTAGACGCATAGTTGCAGATGCAGCAGTCTTGTTAACCGCAGTCCAAAACACAAAAATTCGTGACGACTCCACATGGTTGGCAATTGATGCAGGCTTCAATACTTTGTTAGATGCCTTTGACTACAAATGGTACTTTCATGCCATTGTTGCAAATAAGTCAGACAAGGAACATGTGTCACCGTTCAAGTTGGCTGGCCCGCTATGCGATGGTGGAGATGTTTTCTTTGATATAGATGGAGAGACAACAATAAACACTCTGCTCAAAAAAATACCTCACCTACGAAAATACCGCAGAGAATTACAAAGCTTGATAATCAGATTGCCTAGGTATAGACTATTTCCTAAATCCACAAAACCCAATGATATAATTGCATTTTTGGATGTAGGCGCCTATACCTTGGAACAAATGAGTCAGTATAACGGGAGACAGAGATCGGGTGCAGCAATGATAACCACAGATAGAACAGTTGAGAGAATAAGATGTAGAGACTCAATGTTAGATCTACTAATCAACGATCTAATGAGGGCATAAGCCCGTTAATGCAACAACTATCAAGGTGACAACATCAAGAGAGAAAATCTGGAAGAGCCAAATGAAGCTATTGCACGCACATCCAAAACAAAGTTTAATGTTTATGGTTCAGCTTAATGGAACATTTTGAAGGAGGAGAGCGGGAAGAGGTTTCCAATTACAACAGTGAATCAAGATAACGGAAAGGTTTATGCCATCTAGAAAACAACTGCATAAAATAATATCCACTCCACGGTGATAAATGATGCTAAAATTCTTGAGTCACAATCAAATCAAAAAGATTCATTCTGCAAGCTTGAAGGTTCTAGAAGATGTTGGTGTTGCAGTTTATGAGAATAGTTTTCTAAAGTTTTTGTCTGACTCTGGCGTGAATGTTGACTTCAATGAAAAAACCGTGAGAATCTCGCCGAGTTTGGTGATGGAATGCATTAAGAAGGCACCCAAACGAGTGACATTGTATGCCCGTGATCCCAAATATGATGTGGAACTTGAAGATGAGAAGATCTATGCTCATGCACTTGGCGGGGCTGCAAATGTAGTTGACCTAGACTCTGGAGAAGTTCGACCGTCCACTATGAAAGATGTTGCTGATCTAACTAGGATAGTAGATGCGCTGCCTAATATTCACACATGCACCATGATCGCTTTGCCTTGTGATGTTCCAGAGCAAGTTCGTGATATATACTGCACAGCAGAGCAGTTCCAGAACACTGCTAAAAATATGGATGCAACACCCCTTAGCGACAAAGGTTTCCCCTACATGGTGGAGTTGGCGGAGACGGTAGTAGGTGGCGAAGAAGAGTTGAGGAAGCGCCCGATCATTACGTGTAGTTTCTCACCAACGAGTCCCTTGAAGTTTTCCGACGATGTTGTGAAAATTATGGTTCAAGGCGCTAAGTTGGGTTTGCCAATGGCGGTGTTGCCTTGTCCTATGGCAGGAGCAACTAGTCCAGTCACGTTAGCAGGCAGCCTAGTTCAACAGAATGCAGAGACATTAGCTGGGTTGGTGATGATTCAACTTGTGAACGCGGGGACGCCGTTTATGTATTCTCCTCGTGTTTTTCCTATCGACATGCTATCTGGAATGACAAGCTCCGGCGTTGAGGTTGGGTTGTTGTCAGCGGGTTGTGTTCAACTCGCTAAATATTATGGTCTTCCGTCAGACGTGTATGGACTTGATACGAGTTCAAAAACATTGGATGAGCAGGTGGCATTTGAGAAGGGGCTAAACGGGATTGTACCAGCTTTAGCCGGGGCGAATATGCTGTCAGGGGCTGGTTGTATTGAGGGTGCTATTACAGTAAGTTATGAGCAACTAGTTATTGATGATGAACTTTTTGGAATGATTTTTAGGGCAGTTAGAGGAATCGAAGTGGATGAAGAAAGACTGGCAATAGACGTAATTGCTAAAGTAGCTCATGAAGCATCGAACTTCCTGCAACAGATGCATACACTTAAGCATTTCCGCCAAGAATATTATTCCCCAAAGCTTTCAGATAGAAATTCTCGTTCACGATGGCAAGAAATGGGCTCTAGAAAAATAGTGGAAGTTGCACGGGAGAAAGCAAGAAAAATATTGGCGGAGCATCAGCCCGCGTTATTAGATAAAGATGTGGTGAAGGGAATCAAAAAAATATTGAAGAGAGCAACTAACACCCTAACAGCCGCGAAAACCTAAGGACTAAAATTGTTGCGTATACCTTTTCTTGAAAAAGACTTAGATAACGTTCTCAAAGACATAAATGAAGCAACACAAGATATCGACTTTATCTTATCTTCAAGCTTCTTAATGTTTATGTTAACTACGCTACAAAATTATCTATGACACGTGCATTTGAAACCGAGAAACAACATTCGATGGAGAAAAATGTGTAAAACACTACACGATTTATGATTGGACCTGACCCTTTTTGGGTGCTAGTTCTCCCTGGTCCACTCGACTGAAAAGTTTTATCAAGACTTTCTTGAAACTGCTCCTAAAGGGCGATTGTTTGAAACTTGATGTTATTCAACAATTATACTTTGCACACATAAGTGATATTTTTTTAAATGGAATAACACCCATAATCTTGCAATAGAAAGGTGAAGGTTTAATGAGAGTTCTGATTCTTGGCGGCGCTGGCTCTATGGCGCAAGCCACTATTAAAGACTTCTTGGAGTTTGATAGCGATGGAGTGTCTGAATTAGTTATAGCGGATATAAATTATGAGAAAGTAAAGAAGCGTGCTGATGAGCTACATAATGAGAAGGTGTCACCTGCGTTTTGCGATGTGACTGATTATGCAAGTCTTGTGAAATTGATGAGAGGAAATGATGTCGTAATAGATGAGACTGAGATGGCGGGAGTTCCCACACTTAAAGCAGCTTTAGAGGCTGGAGTGCACATGATTGATCTTGGAGCGTGGTTTAAGGGTACATTGGAGCAGCTGAAGTTGGACGGCGAATTTAAGAAGGCTGGCCTGACTGCCATTTTGGGACTCGGGAGTTCTCCGGGAATTACCAACATATATTCGCGATATATCGTGGATAAATTGGATACAGTAGAGTCGATACGTTTGAGTTTTGCTTATGCTGAGTTGACAAAGACAACGTTGTTTGTTCCCTTTGCAGGTGCAATAGAAGAATTTACCAATAATGTAACGATCTACCAAGATGGAAAACATGTGGAGCTTCCTCCTCAGAGTGGTCAAGAAGATGCTCGATTTCCTGACCCAATAGGTGTTCGAAGGATGATGTATGTGCCGCACCCAGAGGTAGCTACTTTTCCAATCTATTTCAAAGAAAAAGGAATAAAAAACGTAAGCGTGAAAGCCGGATTTGTCCAAGAGTTTGTAGAAAAAATCAATTTCTTAATTGATACAGGTCTCCTTAGTGAGGAACCTTTAAAATTAAAAGGTATCACGGTAGCTCCAGAAGATGTTACAATGGCTTGTATTTCCAAACTTCCTCAGCCGACAGAACGAATTGATTACGGATGTACCCGAGCTGTGATCAGAGGCGAAAAATCTGGAGAAGTATTAGAGTATATGGTAGAGCTGTTTAGTCGTCCGCATCCAAGCTTAACTGGAGTCCAGCATAGAACTGGTCATTCACCCGCAATAGGGGCAAGAATGATAAGTAGAGGAGAAATTAAAAGAAGAGGTGTCTTCACTCCAGAGATTGGCATTGATCCAAAAATCTTTTTCAGAGAACTTGCCCGAAGAGGATTAAATGTTTGCTATAATGTTAAGCATTTTATCTAAGTTGTCGCGCCGTTATCAGGAAACAATTCGGCAAAAGTCTTCAGTCTGAGCTTAGTTATTTGAATTTGGATTGTGAACGCGAAAATCGTCAAAGCCTAAGAAAGAGTTGTGATGAAACCTCGACGGACGATCTGACATTTTTACATTTTCTGTGATAATCAAAAAATGTGAAAACTGCTGTTACGACAAGATTTAAAGAGGAAGACACATCACTATCAAACGAGTTGGAGGAATTATCATGCCCTGTACCATCGTAGTCTGTGGCTTCTTCGGAGACACTGGAAAAGGGAAAATCATATCATATCTTTCATTAAAAGATAAAGCTGCAGTAGCCGCGAGGGCTGGAGGAGGCCCTAACGCAGGCCATACAGTGGTCTACAAAGGTAGGGAATACAAGATGAGGATGCTTCCTAGCGCCTTCGTCTACGATAAGTGCCGACTTCTGATGGGTCCAGGCATATTAATCAACCCAGAGATTCTTCTGCAGGAAATAAAGTTAGTCGAATGTGAAGACAGAGTTGGTATAGATAACCAGTGCGCAATCATCGAACCGAGACACATCGAAGCTGACAAGAAAGGACACCTTGCTCAAACAATAAAAACAACTGGTTCTGGCACAGGTCCGTGTAACGCTGAGCGAGCGTTACGGAAGGTTAAACTCGCACGTGATGTGGCTGATTTTAAGAATTTTTTGGCTGATGTTCCTCTTGAAGTTAACACTGCAATTGACGAAGGGAAGAACGTTCTGATCGAGGGAACTCAAGGAACATATCTCTCTCTATATCATGGAACTTATCCTTACTGCACCTCTAAAGATGTAGCCGCATCGGCCGCTTGCTCAGATGTTGGAGTAGGACCCACAAAAGTTGATGACGTAGTTTTAGTTTTTAAGGCATATACAACTAGAGTTGGAGGAGGCCCGCTTCCAGGAGAGTTGTCTTGGGAAGAAGCTGAAAAACGAGGATGGGCTGAAGTTGCCACGGTAACTGGCAGAAGGAGGAGATCGGCACCATTCAATTATGAGCTTGCGAAGAGAGCGGTTATGTTAAACGGAGCTACACAAACTGCAGTAACGAAAGTAGATGTAATGTTTCCTGAGTGTAGAGGAATTAACTCTTACCAAAAACTCTCGCAAAGTGCAAAAAGTTTCATTGAAAACATTGAAAAAGAGATAAAAGTGCCCGTGACACTGATCGGAACAGGACCAGGAGCATTAGAAATTGTAGATCGAAGAGCAGAGTTAAAAAGTTAGTTTTTAGAAAAGTTGAGAGATGTAAACATGTCAACAGTCACAATCCAAATATCTGAACTTCGTGGCAAAAATGCTGAAAAAATAGATGATCTCGCAGAATTCCTGAAAAATAAGGTAGACGCCAAAATAGATGTTACGAGTAGCGAGATCATTTTGAATTATGAGGAAGTAAAGGAGAGACCTGCCAAAACCTACCTGCGGGTGCTTCTTCGAAAATTCCTGCATAAAGCTGAGCTGAAAGAACAGTTTCGCGTAATTTCTGGGAAGGAAAATGTTTTGATAATAAAGGAAAAGAAGTCTGTGGAGTAATAGTGGATTAGAGCTTAACTTTCATTAATAAAACACATTAACATCTTTTAACTGCGTGTCATCAAGTTTCTTTTTTAGACTCTGACTTTTTCTGAGCCTTCTGAAGTATATCCGAAACCTTAAGAAGGTAGCCTCGTGCCATCCACGTTTTCTTGTAAGTTTCAGGAAGCCCGTTGGCATCCAAATCTCTCTTAGCTTCTTTAACTAAGTCTTGAGCAGACACTAGTAGAGGTCCGATTTCAACCTGTTTTGAGCGCAGGTCAAGTTTCCATGAATGGCTTTTTTGCTTCTCCTGTATAATGGAGAAAAGAAAATTCGCGTATTCTAAGTCAGCAGCTGATTTCCAAACTGAAGTCATTACTTTGTTTTCGTCTTTACTCACTAGGGCTTTCATGGTATTTTCCAGATGGCTTATCGCGGACGTGAGGGCTTCGGTTATGTTTTTCTGCTGTTTCATCCTTTTATCCCAAATGTTCTCGAAGGTTTTAGACGATGTATGTCTTAAACTTTTAGTTTAAACACGATTATTCATGTGATAAAGTTTTAGGTGTTCATGTAAGCTACTTCTCAACGAAAACTTTGCTTACATCAGCTTCTTTATCCACACGTATAACATGCTCCGCTTTTTCCGCAAAAGCATCACTGTGAGTCACGGCGATGATTTGTTCAATAGCCTTTAAACGCGAAATAGACTCAGCTAACCTATCAACCGAACCATCTTCCCTTCCAAGGCTTTCAGTTGGCTCATCAAGGAGAAGCATATAAAGTCCATGTCCAGTTCTCGACTGCATAATTAACTGACCGAGACCAAGACGATATGCAAACGCTAGAAGCGTTCGTTCTCCGCCCGAGAGATTCGAAACTTCTCGTTCAAACCCCTCTTCACTCTTGACGATTGGACTGTACGTTTCGTCGATGTTAACTGTTAGTAAAGGCCCTGTTTCTCCAACGAGTCTGCCTAGAACTTGCTGAACCATTCTGCGTAGATATGTGACAAGTTCGCTTCGAAGGCGGGGCTGGATGCTTCTGTATGCTCCTCGCATACCCTCTATAACTCCTAGAAGCATTTCAACCTTCTTCATACGCTCAACCTTTTGTTCAGCACGGTCTAAACGCTCCTTAAACTCATCCATCCTCGACAACATATCCTTCTTTCTACTCTCCGCGATTTCCAATTCGCGCTTTACGTCAGAATATTGCGTGAAAGCCTCATCACGAAGTTCTTGTGCAGTTTCAAGTTCAGAGATGTCGAATTTCACGATTTCTGAGCGAGCAACATTGAGTTGATCTCGAAAAGCCTTTTCCTGCAGTTGCTTTTCCTCAAGTTCTGTTGAAAGACCGTTTAAAGATTCTTGTTCCTCAACGATTCGATTTTTGAAACTTTCAATTTGAGGAGCGAGCGACTGTAGATTTAGGACAGCAAGATTAACGATGCTGCGAAGCCTTTCCAGCTCCTCAAAATTTTTCTGAAGTTCAGCTAACTTTCTACCGCCTTCAACATCTTTCTCACGAAGACGCTCGAGTAAACTCTTTTTGTAGTCTCCAGCAAGTTCTTGAAGACATAAGGGGCATTTGTTTTCGGTTTTTAATGTTGAGATACGTCCTTGAGAAGTCAGCATTTCCTTTTTCACAGCCTCTTGTTCGCCTCCAACGCTTGTTACCTGCTTCTCTACAACAGCAAGGTATTCTCTAAGCTCTTCAATTGTTTGATCCGTTTTCAGCCCTTCTTCTCCAAGTTTGTCTCGGTAAGACTTCTCCTGAGTTTCCATGGATTTTAGGCGTTTTCCAAAGTCTTCGAGGAGGAGTTTTTTTTGTTCAATTTCATTCGCCAATTCTTTAGATGCATCTTCGATATTGGCAATGTTTGCCTGCAGTTGAGCTTCTCTTTTTCCCAACTCTTCAGTTTGTCCTCTCAAATCTTCAAGGCTTTGGAGACGGGAAGACGTTTTGTGGAAGTCGGTTTCGGCTTGGATGGATTTTTCCTTTAAACTTTCAAGCTCGCCTTCAAGAAGTGAAAACTCTTCAATCAGTTTCTTATGGTCGGCTTGAAGTTTTTCTATGCTAACAACGTCAAAGTCGCGCTCATAAACTCCCTTCTCAACTTCATATTTATTTTGAAAATCCCGCAAACCAGTCCATGCAACTTCATAATCAGAAAGCCCAAACAGCTGATCCAGTGTCTTCTGTCGCTCCCGTGGACGAATATTCAGCAATTCCTTCAATTGTTCCTGTCGCACCCAAACGACTTCGTGGAAAAGATCTTTGTCAAGTCCAGTTATTGCCTTCAACTGTTCGGCGACAGCTTCGTTCTTTACGCTGGCGATCAGTTTATTTTCCTCAAACAATTTGAGCTGTTCCTTGTCTTGGCTGATGCCTTTTGGGCTCCTTCTGAGCCCCCTTTGAAGAGTGTAGGTTTTTCCGCTGTGAGCAAATTGTACAGTAACTTTGCCATTGTCTGTTCCTTCTCTGAGGAGATAGTTGTAGCTTCTGCTTAGAGGGTCCCCGAAGAACGCAAAATCGATAGCATAGAGGACGCTGGACTTCCCACATCCCAAACCGCCTACGAGACAGTTGAAGCCTTCGGCAAACGGAACCGTTGTTTTAACGTGAGATCGAATGTTTTCCAGTTGCACAGTTTTAATTCTCAACTGAAAACTCCTCCAATGCCTCTTTCACCATGGTCTCTTCTTTCCTCACCAACGGATCGATAAGATTAACGGCGAGTCTAGCAACCTTCTCCGCTTCTTCCCGAGCATAGCGTTCCAAGAAGATTTCGAAGAAATATTCAAAAGCCTTTGTCTTAAGGTCTTTCAGTTCGCCCTCAAATATGGAGCGGATCACCTCTTCAGAAACTTCTGTTTCAGTTAATCGAAGAAGCGGGCGAACTAGAAGCGCCTTCTTCGCTACCTCTCTGATTTTGGTGATGTCGATTTCTGCTCTTCCAGCTTCTGAAGGTAACACTCCCTTTAATACCGGAACAACTATTGCTCCATCTTCATCAGCTTCCCTCACGAGTTGCACTGCCTTTTCAGTGATTTCTTTGGGGGTTAAGCCGCTGTAGTCATGATCTAAGATTATGAAGCGACGGGGGGTTTCAAGCTTGATGCGATGAAGTTTGGGAACCCCTTTTTCATTGACCTCCACATGGTAGAAGCCCTTCTCAATTTTAGCATCTTCATAGTTCACGGTTTCAGTGCACCCGCTATAGGCTAGAAGTCCCTTCTTGAATGGTCTTGTGCTCGGAACGTGAACGTGACCACCAGCATAATAATTGAAACCGTCTGGAAAAAGTTCGGATCGAGCCTCCGCCTCTATTTGAGGAAGGCTTACGCCAGGAATGTCCACTGCCATGTGAAAGAGAAAGATGTTGAAAAGAGAACGATTAGGCGTAGGCTTGTTTTGCTCCAGAAAATCGGGCAGTTGCTCCTCGGTTCTTCGCTTAGTTCGAAAATTCGGAACTCCATAGACATAACAACTCTCATTTTGCCAACATGCGCCTTTACGGCGAGGCAGATAGCGAATTAGGCCAGCGCTATCCAAGGGGTTGAGGATGGTACCTGTGATTATGTTGGGCGCAGAGTCATGACTTCCATCAACGGTCAGAACTGTGATTCCCGCGTCTTTCAGTTTCCTGAAACTGGTTATGGCGTTTTCGAGAGTGCTGTTGGATGGGCGGGCATGTTGAAACAGGTCGCCCGCAATAAGCATGAAATTCGGCTTCAGCGCAATGGTTTTGTCCACTACTTCTTTGAACGTCGTGTTGAAGTCTTCACGTCGAACTTCCAGATTGTACTGTGCATAGCCAAGGTGCACGTCAGCCACGTGGACAAAACTGAAGGGTTTCATTGCCTCTCAACCTTAAGTTAATCAGCCCACTTTTAAGTGTAAAAGAAGAGTAAAAATATTTGTTGTTGGAGGCTTAAGAGTTGAGACGAGAATACCCTAAACAACCAATAGTAGGCGTTGGAGCACTCATTGTGTATGATGGAAAGCTTCTCATCGTGAAAAGAGGCGTGTACCCAGCTAAGGGCAAATGGAGTATTCCAGGAGGAGCCGTTGAACTTGGAGAGAAAATACGAGATGCTGTTATTCGAGAGGTGAAGGAAGAATGCGGCTTAGACGTGGAAATCGCGTCGGATAAGCCTCTAGACGCAATAGACAACCCTACAATGAGTAAAAATGGGCGCCTCAAATATCACTATGTTTTTCTGCAGTTTCTGGTTCGACTGAAAAGCGGAGTTTTGAGACCAGCTAGCGACGTGTTGGATGCCAAGTGGGTTCCTTTCAACGAGGTGAAAACATATGACTTGACAAAATCGTTTCGTTCATTTTTCGAAAAACATCAAGACGAGCTAAAGAATATTTAATCCTTTTCAATGAAGAAGAGTCTAGTTTGTCCTGTCGTTTGAATGTCAAGAGTTTTCACTTTCACAGCTATTGGGAAATCTTTCACAACATTTCCAAGAACAAGACAATGATGAGGAGGCAAGTCTCGCGCAATGGACTTCACCGTTTCAGCATCCACCTTCGTTGCTCTAGACACTGCTTCCAAATCATGCTCATTAGTAAAGTTGAATAGAAAAATGTTGTCTGCTTGGCGATAAATATTCTCCCGTATGGTATTGGGCTGATTCGTAACAAAGGTGGTGAAGACACCTAAATGTCTCATCCTCGTGACGATGTCATCCCAGTAAGTCTCACGCAGGTAAAGATGCGCTTCCTCAGCAAAAAGAAAAACAGCCCTAATCTTCCACTGGCTCAAAAGTTCAACAAGCTTTCCGAGTATGTACTCCACTACAATCTGTCGATCTACTGGAGATGTATCCTGCAGATTTAAGATCAAGGCTCCGCCTTCGCGGATTCTATGGAAACTCTCTTCGAGACTAGTTGCTTCCACTGGCTTATCAGTGAAAAAACCGGAGTTTAACAGACTGTAATAGCGGGAAAAAAGCGCGTCCTTCACATGCTGATTACACTTCCAATTTCTGATGGTTTCACCTAGTTCATGTAGAGTGAGAAGGTTTCGTTCTTGAAGGAATCGCCATATGCGACGAAACTCTCGGGCAGAAGTGCCTGGGAGGTGAAGCGCGTGAATAAGAACGTTTAACATAACCCGTAGTTTCATCTGATCGAGCGTTACCTTGAAGTTAGATGCAGGCGTCAGCACGTGAATTTTGTTGTGATGTTGATTCTTTTCTCCATTTGATGAAAAGCCTAGATACGTGTACTCACCGTTAAGGTCTAAGACCACCGTCATAGCTCCGTGGTCTATTAGACCCAGAACAAGCAGCTTGGAGAGATGAGATTTTCCAGTTCCTTTCTTTCCCGTAACAATATTCAGTTTTCCATCAAGAGCACGAGCGTCAATAGTGAATTGAGACAATTCTTTAGTCTCACCAAGTTGAACAGGAAGGTCTTCGCTAATCTTGGCTAGGGTTAAGAGAGAGGCAGTTGGAAGCCTTTTGACGTTGGACTGGGAGCGTGAGGGAAGCCATGAAGCGTCAACGCTTAACCTTTCACCTTCTATAGTCCCTCGAATCTTGGAAACAAGCAGTCGTGAATCTTGGATGTATGTAATGTGGGAGGCTATGTCTAATGGGTCGAATTCCTCTTCATAAACAAGCTCGTTGGTGGTGGAGTTTCGCAGAAGCTCTTCTAAGATACCGGGAACATTGGCAAATTGTACATCAATCACTTGCGCGATTAAGCTTCTGTGAGTGGTAGGGTCATCTATGAGGAGGTAGTCTCCCTTCTCCACATTCCCGCTTGGAAGAGCGAGAATCTGAACGGTGTTTCCCTCTTTTCTATACAGTCGCATGGTCTAGCCCTCAGCGCCCTTTCCAAAAGACCCAAAGAGAAGTCGACGCACGTTTGGTCGCGTAACTATTTTTAACCCACACTTTTGAGTTATGAAGCGTTGGATGCCAATCACTTCGTTAGCGGTGAAGGTTGAGAATATATGTGCTAAGCGCAGAGTTTCAGGGTAACTCTGAGAAAGCAAGTCGTTGCCGAGAAGTCTTTGTACGGCTTCAATTCCCTTCTCACGTTGAACTCCTTTGTCAATGTCTAACCTGAAGGAACAGCTTCCTCTGGTAAGCTTAGCTACGTAAATGTTTCCAAGAAAGCACATTGGGCTTGAAACGTGGGTAGGGACATTGCTGATTTGGAGCAGACAGGGCGGTGGATACTTCCATACTAAGTCGGTTAGTCGGTGTCCAGAAATCCTTAAGTGAGTTATCTTGGAGAATGCTAAGACCGTGTTTAAGCGATTTCTAGCCATTTCTAAGAGTTGAGAAACGAAGTTTGCTGGGCTGTCAATGGTTCCAGCGGTTAGAGAGCCGTCCCACAGGATTATGCTGCGGTGTGAGGAGCAACTGACATCCATTTGAAGCCAGCGTTCTAGTAGGTTGCAAATTCTCATTTGCATGTTGATGAGACTAGGGGCATTAGTTTCTTCTGAAACTTTAAAGTAACATTGCCTAAGCATGTTGTAGATTTCTTTCTTGTTTTCCTCTGTTAGGTGAAAGGGAAAAGGTCCAAGATGAACACAGCGGTATCTGTCTTTTTCCTTCCAAACGATGGCTCCTCTTACTGCGCATAACACTCCAGTTTGGGTTTCGCCAACATTTATGCTGGAAACGTCGATGGCAATGATTGTTGTGTCGTCGGATATGGATTTTAATGGGATTGGTTGTAACTTTGGGTAGGGGTGATGTAGAAAAGTTGGAGTGGCGTCTTGAAAGTTTTCTTTGGTGAATTCGTAAGATGTTGTTTCGTGGGGTTGGAAGTATTCTCCGTCGATTTTCTTCATGGATTTGCGGCTTAGTTCGATGAATCTTTGGGGGAGTTGTAGGTCTTCGAGGGGTTGAGGAA
>CAYFTS010000128.1:0-10375 GCA_964346135.1 uncultured Candidatus Bathyarchaeia archaeon
GGCGAAGGGAAAAGAATGCCCCTATTGTGGCTCTCCTCAGTACAAAATAGTTTTCGAAAAACCCACAAAATTTAGTGAAGACCTTCCAGAGGGAGGCGCACAACGATTGACGCCCAGCATGATTCGAGAAAGACTTGAACGAATACCAGATGAAGATCTGGAATTGTTTGGTTTCAACTCGGAAGTCGCCAGACCAGAGTGGATGGTTCTTCAAGTTCTTCCAGTTCCTCCAGTCTATGTGAGACCCTCCATAACGTTGGAGTCAGGCATCCGATCTGAGGATGATTTAACACACAAGCTTGTAGATATTATCCGTATCAACCAGAGATTAAAGGAGAACATGGAGGCGGGAGCTCCAACTCTCATCATCCAAGACCTGTCTGAGCTTCTACAGTATCACATAACCACATACTTCAATAATGAAGCGTCAGGAATCCCGCCTGCAAGACATCGTTCAGGTAGAGCGCTTAAGACCATATCGCAGCGTCTCAAAGGAAAGGAAGGTAGATTTAGAAGCAATCTTTCTGGGAAGAGAGTTGACTTTTCAGCACGGACCGTGATTTCTCCAGACCCAAATCTCGACATCAATGAGGTGGGAGTTCCACTTGACGTTGCCATGAGACTTTCAATTCCTGAAAAAGTTACTGCATGGAACGTCGATGAGATGCGAAAGTTAGTGATCAACGGTCCTGAAAAGTATCCTGGCACACTTTATGTTACGAGACCTGACGGCAAACGTATCCGATTGGAATTCGTAGTGGACCGTGAAAAGATTGCTGAAGTTGTTGAGCCAGGCTTCATTGTAGAACGTCACCTTAAGAACGGTGACATCGCCATCTTCAATAGACAGCCATCTCTTCACCGGATGTCTATCATGGCACACCATGTACGGGTGCTCCCTCACAAGACATTTCGTTTGCATCTCTGTGTGTGTCCTCCCTATAACGCGGATTTTGACGGAGACGAAATGAATCTTCACGTGCCACAGAGCGAAGAGGCGCGGACCGAAGCGCGTCTCCTAATGCAGGTTCAAGATCAGATTCTGTCACCAAGGTTTGGAGGCCCTATAATCGGGGCTATTCGTGACTTTATCACAGCCTCTTATCTTTTCACTCGAAAATCCACTTTCCTCACTAAGGAAGAAGTTTGTCGACTGCTTTTAGCGGCTGGTTACGAGGGCTCCCTTCCAAAACCTGAAATCAAAGAACCTGAACCGCGTTGGAGTGGAAAGCAAATATTTAGCTTATTTATCCCTAAGGGCATGAATTACGCGTTAAAAGCGACAACCTGCATTAATTGCACTCCTTGTCTTCGCGAGGAGTGTGAATATGATGCTTACGTGGTCATCAAAGACGGTATTTTAAAGTCGGGCGTGATTGATAGAAGTTCCATAGGCGCCGAGCAATCAGAAAGCCTTCTACACCGAATAATAAAAGATTACGGTGGCGTTGCTGGACGTCAGTTCCTAAACAGCATCTGTCGTCTTCTCAAGTTTTTCATGACAATGCGAGGCTTCACATATTCCTTTGATGAACTTGAATTGTCGCCTCCTGTTCAAGAAAAAATCCGTAACATAATACATAAGGCTGAAGAACGGATAAACGAATTGATCAAGGCTTTTCAAGATGACACACTAGAAAGACTCCCAGGCCAAACTCTCATTGACTCCTTTGAAATCTATGTGATGAATGAACTGGCTAAAGCTAGAGATAAAGCTGGGGGAATGGCAGATAAAGACTTCGACATTCAAAACTCTGGCATCGTCATGACGAGAACAGGGGCTAGGGGATCAAACCTCAACATCGCTCAAATGACCGCTTGTGTTGGACAGCAATCCGTGCGAGGAAAACGAATTATGCGTGGATACGTGGAGCGAGCTTTGCCTCACTTTGAGTCAGGGGATCCCTCCCCAAAGGCCAGAGGCTTTGTGTACTCTAGTTATCGAGAGGGGCTTGATCCAATCGAATTTTTCTTCCATGCGATGGGAGGTCGAGAAGGACTTGTGGACACGGCTGTGCGAACACAACAGAGCGGCTACATGCAGAGACGGCTCATCAACGCATTAGAACATCTACGCATTGAATATGACGAAACGGTTCGAAACTCGATTGGTGATATTATTCAGTTCAGATACGGCGAAGACGGAGTGGATCCCGGCAAGAGTGATCATGGAAAAGCTGTGAACGTCATGCGGTTAGTTGAGCAAGTCAGACTTGCAATGAAAAAGGGCAAACCTGCGCCCAAGCAATACATTGTGAATCGTCTCAAAGAGATAGAAGATCAGCTTATACCCATACTCGTTGATGAGCTGAAAAAGGAGTTAACTAAAGCCAAGTTGGCTATAAAAGGTGTAGACCAAGCGATTGCTCTAACCTTAGAAAACTATAAACGAGCTCTAGTTGAGCCCGGTGAAGCTGTTGGAATAGTGGCGGCCCAATCTATGGGTGAGCCGGGTACTCAGATGACGCTTAGAACGTTCCACTACGCTGGAGTTAGAGAACAAAACGTGACTCTAGGGTTACCTCGTCTAATTGAAATAGTGGACGCTCGACGGACACCATCAACTCCAATCATGTCCATTTATCTTGACAAGGAGCATCGAAAAAGCAAGGAGAAAGCCACTGAGGTTGCTCGTGAAATCATTTGCACCGTTATGGAAGATATTGCGCAAGAGATGTACATAGATCCAGAACGAGAGGAAGTGGTTGTCAAACTCGACGTCACTATGATGAAAGATCGAGGAATCTCATTGGAAGAGTTAAAGAACGCAATGGACTCACCAAAATACACGTTGAGAGTCAAAGAGAACGAGATCGGCGTCAAATCTAAAAAACCCGTAGATCTCAAGAAATTGCTGGACAAGATTTCTTCACAACAAATTAAAGGCGCAAAAGATATTCGAAGAGTTTTGATCACCGAGGAAGCTGGAAAGTGGGTTATACGTACAGACGGATCTAACCTACCACAGATTATTGAGATTCGCGGCATTGACCCGATGCGAACAACCACTAATCATGTGCATGAGATTTCTAAGACGTTGGGAATCGAAGCTGCTAGAAACTCCTTAATTAAGGAGGCTATTGGCGTTCTTGAGGAGCAAGGGCTTGACGTAGACATACGACATGTCATGCTGGTGGCTGACATAATGACTGCGACTGGTGATGTTCGTCAGATAGGGAGACATGGAATCAGCGGAAAAAAGGCAAGTGTGCTTGCGAGGGCAGCCTTTGAGATTACTGTTCCAAACATCGTTGCGGCGGCGATTAAAGGAGACAGTGATCCATTGCGAGGAGTTACCGAAAACGTTATCGTGGGTCAATCTATCCCCATTGGTACAGGTTTGGTTGATCTTTACATGTCAACTGCACATCGGAAGGGTTCCAAAAAATGATTGACATAAATAAGGCTATAGCTGCCACGGTGAAGACTGGAAAGGTTTTGTTTGGAACTAACAACGCCATAAAAAATGCTAAGGCGGGCAAAACTAAACTCATAGTTGTTGCAGCTAATTGCCCGCGAGAAATTCGTGAAGATATTGAGTATTATTGTAGACTTTCTGGTGTTCCGATTGCTATTTATAATGGAACTAGCATAGATTTGGGCGCAGTGTGTGGAAAACCATTTATGGTTTCCGCTTTAACAATAAGAGAACCTGGAGATTCTGACATCTTGAAGCTCACGGAGGCCGCGAATGTCTAGTGGGATACGATTCACCAGTCGAGAGATGCGTTATATAGCTTTATTCGAAAGTATAACTGGCGCAACCGTGAAAGATTGTATAATAGATGATGAACTTAACCGAATTATATTTATCATAAAGGAAGGAGACGTGGGAATCGCTATTGGAAGGAGAGGCAAAAACATACATATGCTGGAGAGAATGACTGGGAAAAAACACGAGATAATTGAGCATTCTGAGAAACCAGCTCAGTTCATCAAGAATGCGTTGAGGCCAGCGCGGGTGAATGAAATCCGCATTAGTGAACGAACTGACGGAAAAACCATTGCGGTGGTTTCGGTGAATCCGAAGGATAAGGGGGTTGCCATCGGTAAGAATGGGAGAAATGCGGAGCGAATTCGGTTTTTGGCTAAACGGTACTTCCAAATTCAAAATGTATCCATAACGTGAAGTTGGTAACTGCTAACATTTTTCTTTTTTTTGGATGGGCAAGTTAGATTTGTTTTCTCAGTCGCCCCAAAAGGCGAACTAATAAAAAGTCGAAGTTTTCGCCCCATAAAAGCCATTTTAGACGGTGGTAAGTTTGCAGAAACTGGAGTCCTTTGTCACTGGTTCGATAGGACACTTGGCTTTTTTGTTCTACTTTCAGTAGACTCAACTCTAATAGAGCGGACAAATATTTGTCTAAGGATAGAGGGTTCAAGTTACACTGCTGCATAATCTCTGTTTTATTAGCTCCTTTGCCCGCCAAACGGAGAATGGCGGCAACTGTGTCGAAATCGCTTTTTTCTTTCGTTCTGTTACACTTCTCCCGCATAAATCAACATGTTGCAAATGCAATGCAAAAATTATATTCATTATTTCAATCTGGACAATATAACTGAACTCACATCATCTTCACTGAATTGACATGTGCGCGTGTCAACTTTTTCGTCATGTTGACGTAACAAAAATTTCGAGTTAGATAATAAAATATGGAGTTAAGAACTTGGCTTACTTGATTATTTCGTAGTCGAATTTCGTGAGTCTCTCTGGCACTCCAAGCTGCACTACATAGGTGTCTTCAAATTTTATTGTTCCGATGCCAGGAACTGTTAACGGCGCATGTACAGAAGCTAAAACCATGTTTTCAACAGCCTTGTATCGACGATGAGGAACCACTATGGTTGTTATCGGGTCTTCTTCTGTTAGGAGACCCACTCCATGTGCAAAGCCGGTCACGTAATAGTCGCCATAACCTCTGTCTTCAACTAGTTTTCTTAAGAGCTTCTCAATCTCGATTAGTTGTGTTCCATGTTTGAGGTTTTCCTCAGCCTTTCGATGCACTTCCATAAAAGCTTCAAACGCATTTCGTTTTTTCGCTGGTAAACTGCCTAAGAAAACTGTTCGTGTGAGATTGCTATAATACCCATCGTAATCAGCTGATATGACTATTTCCACGGTGTCATCGGGCTTGATTTTCATCCAGTTTCGCGGTTCCGCGTGGACTCTTGGTTTTGGACCAGTTGTAATGTATATGTGAGGATTCTCAGCCTCTTTCTTCATCATTTCACTCAAGGGTTCAGTGGCGACTTCCAGCTCGGTTTTCCCAACATCGATGGCATCTATGGCTTTTTGCATACCTATCTCAGCTATTTTTGAAGCTTGTTTTATAGCTTTTATTTCACTTGCATCTTTCACCATACGTATTTGCATGATTAACGCGTGGACGTCTTTGATTTCAACTCCGGGATTTAGCCGTTTGAAAAGTTCGAAGAAAAGCACGTAAGAGTCTCTTTCAACGCTGTAATCAAACCCAACTGTTTTATATCCAGATTTGCGTATGGTTCCGCTGATTTCCTTCATAAGTTCCTCGCTTTTCATATACTTTTTAACGTTCTGTATCCAGCTTTTTTCCATGAACTCTTCAACTTCATATTTGAAGATGATAGCTGTCGGATTGCCTTCAGCGGGTATTAATAGAGCGGGTCTAAGCCATTTTATTCCTGTGAAGTATGTGAATGACGAAAGGGTTCTAATCATTGAAGCGTTTATGTTGTTTTGTTTCATCAACTGCTGAAAATGTTGAACTCTCTTTTTCAAGATTTCTTGGCTAACCATTTGTTTTTGTCTCCTTTTACGAGGGAAAGCACCAGTAGCCTATATTGCGGAATTTTTGTTTTTATATATTTTTCATTTGCACGCAGTTAAAAGTCAGCTAGCCAACTTCCTTTTATGCATTTTGCGGGGAGAAATCTAGAGACGGCTCCACGCTGTGCTTAGTATAGGTTGAGTCGATGCTAATAAAGGCAGTAAGTGCACAACTTAAATATTGGACTTGTCGTTAACATAGCCAGAGGAATTAAGACTATGGGATCTAAGTCACCGAAAGGCGAGTTCGCAGGAAGGAAACTAGTGGCAAAAAGGAAAAAACTTAGGTGGAGCGACATTTACTACAAACGTCGAACACTGAAATTGGACGTGAAGTCTGACCCGCTAATGGGCGCACCCATGGCTCGCGGAATTGTTCTGGAGAAAGTTGGTGTGGAAAGCAAGCAGCCTAACAGTGCAATTCGAAAATGTGTGAGAACTCAACTCATCAAAAACGGCAAACTCGTCACGGCTTTTCTTCCTGGAGACGGCGCCCTTAACGTTGTGGATGAACATGATGAAGTGATTGTGGAGGGAATCGGGGGCTCCCGTGGAAGAAGCATGGGTGACATTCCAGGTGTTCGGTGGAGAGTAATCACTGTTAACGGGGTTTCCCTTAAAGAGTTAGTGTACGGTCGAAAAGAAAAACCGTTGCGCTAAACACTAGTCTTTTACTGAACAGTTGGTATTTTTCACTTTCGTTTCCGAAAGATTTTATCACCTTCCAATATTCGCAGATGTATCCAAAACCTGCTTCATCCAGTTTGTATGTTTCATTCAGTTTTTCAGCTAAGCGCTATTTTTTGTTGTTTGTGGGAACAGCGTCCATGATCAAGGGGTTCTTTTTGATTTCGCTTGCCAGAACGAAGGGAAAGGCAAGGGTTGTTATGACTGCCATGGCAACAAGTGCAGAGAATATTTCTGGTGGAACTAAACCATATTTTCTAGCTAGTATTGCAATCACCAACTCCACGGATCCTTTGGAGCTCATTGCCCATCCAACAATGTAAAGTTGCTTAAGGTTTAAACTCGACAATGGTTTAATCAAGAGCGCCCCTGCGATTGTGCCACCAATAGCTATAAGGACTGTAGCTATGATGAGAATGGGGTTTGTGAAGAGAAGACCGATATCAAAGTTCAAGCCAATGTTTGCAAAGAAGAAAGGAACAACAAAGGAAAAGGTGATTAATTGGGTTGTTCTCTCTATTTCCTTTCCACGCTTCCTTCTCAATTTTTTCATTGAAACTTGGAGCAGAAAACCTGCTATGATGGCTCCAATGAGATAACCAATGTCCAAAAATTCAGATAGAGCCGCCATACTAATCACGAGGATTATTACAATGGAAAAAAGTTCTACGTCATTTCCGTTCCTTTCAAAATAGTATAATATGCTAGACATTGCCTTGAAAAGCACTAAGGATATTGCAACAAAAATTAGAAGTTGCAGAGGTAGAAGAACTACTTCAAGTATACTTCCACCATGGATCAATATTACTACAAGACTTAAAAGAAAAATTTCGAATATGTCGTCAATGGTCCCGGCTGCAACGAAGATGGCTCCCAACTTTGTGTTCAAAGCGTTTGAATCCATTAGCACTCCAATTATGGTTCCTCCTGCAGTGACTGCTAAAGCGCCTCCGAACACTGTTGCCGTTGTCACACTGTATCCCATCGCTTTAAGAAAAATGAAACCAAAGATGAAGGGAGTCACAGTTGCGCCTAATGCTACAAGAATAGAGTCTCCACTCGTTTCCTTTATCTTATCGATGTCTATTTCTAACCCCGCCAAGAATAGCAAGAATACAATTCCAAAGGTAGAGAGGAGATCAACAGCCAAAAGAGATTCAGAATTGAACAAGACTTTGAGAGCTGGAATCCCAAGAATCATTCCCGCAAGAATCTGTCCAATAAGAGGAGGAAAACCAATCTTTTGGAAAATGATGTTGAGCAAGAAGGCTGTTATGAGGATTATGGATAAGGCAATAAGCGTTTCAGACATTCTTCTGTCTCCTATAAGTTTTCACTCGTCGAATTATTCTTTAAAATGTAGTAAGAGCACTCCTCCGTTGGCCTTCTCTAAGCTACTATAGGGGCAGCTAAATACAGTAGCCGTGGGGGCAAGTAAGAAGCTAGCATATGCTCTCTTTCCCTCTTCAAGCTTTATCTACAAAACATTCCGTTAATGAGACAGCCGCCTATAAGGATTTCGTCGACGGGCTCAATCTTGTCACTCTCCAATTCAAGTGTGTACGACAAAATTACATGATTATGTGCGCGAGGAAAAATGTGAGTTTATTGATGGGATTCGGGAAATGTCTCCATTATTCTTACATTGCGCTAAACATTAGTGTGAAGGAACTGTTACGTTTTTCAACAATAATTTTAAATAGGGGCAGATTAACCCAAAAGGCTGTTAGGTGGCGCGTTTGAGCAAGAAACAAGAGGTTAAACTATTCGGAAAGTGGAGTTTCGAAGGAATCGCAGTGGAAAACCCCGGACTGCAAAGATACATCTCTTTGAATCCAGTCCATATTCCTCACAGCATGGGACGCCATGAACATGGAAGATTCCACAAAGCCAACGTCAACATTGTGGAGAGATTCGTGAACAATCTGATGCGACCGGGAAGCAGCGCCGGTAAGAAGGCTAGAGCCATCAACCTCGTTCGAAACGCCTTTGAAATTATTCACCTCCGAACAGGACAAAACCCCATACAAGTGCTTATAAAAGCGGTTGAAAACTCAGCGCCATGTGAGGACACTACTCGAATCAGTTATGGAGGCGTTGTGTACCATTTGGCAGTGGACATTTCACCTCTGAGAAGAGTGGACGTAGCGTTGCGTTTCCTTTCTGAAGGAGCGAGAAAAGCAGCGTTTGGCAACCCTCGTTCCTTAGAAGAATGTCTAGCAGAAGAATTGATTTTAGCGGCGAATAATGATATGAAATGTAAGGCTGTACAGAAGCGCCATGAAATGGAAAGAGTAGCACGGGTGTCCCGTTAAGACATCTATAAAAAAAGAGTTTGTTCACCTAGACGGGAATAGACTTCCTATAAGCTTTTTAGAAAATAGTTCAGTATAACGTAAATGCTGATGATCAGTGGCTAAAGAAGGATGAAATATAGATGATTGTAGCGTTATTTGAAGATGAAGATTACGCAGATTTCTTGCCACTCACTTATACGAGACCTGTTTTTGAATGCAGAAGTGGAATGTTTACTTTTTTTGAACGTGCTCAGAAAATGTATTCCGAACACCGTTTTCTTTTGTTTACAAGAGACTATCTGGCGCCTACTTTAAGAAAGCGGGTTTCATGTCCCGTTAACGAGCCTAACTCTGTTGATG
Source organism: uncultured Candidatus Bathyarchaeia archaeon (assembly GCA_964346135.1). Classification (GTDB taxonomy): domain Archaea; phylum Thermoproteota; class Bathyarchaeia; order Bathyarchaeales; family Bathyarchaeaceae; genus B1-G15. Next base: position 9,154 of record CAYFTS010000128.1, read on the forward strand.
ACGATGTTCTGTTGATTAATGGAGTTCTTCTCATAAATGAAGAGACGAAACGGTTAATAGAGAAAAAACTCGGTAAAAACGTTTTGATTACACAGCAAGGAAAAATTGCTCTTGCTCACATCGACGAAAGAGTTGCCAACAAGCACGGGGAAGAACTCTGTAAGCCTCTTAGCCATCCTATGTTAGAGAAACTTGTTAAGGAATGCAAAACTCTAGAAGCTTCTAAACTGCATCTGCTTGCTTACCCTTGGAATCTAGTCAACAGCAATGCGGAGCTAATCAAAAAAAGACTATTCAACGCTAGGCAAAAAAGGATGTGAAGGAACAATTGACGATAAGGCTACATTATATGGCGACGAGGAAAAAATGTATATCGGTAAGAACTCGTTTGTCGAAGGCTCTGTCACACTAGACACCCGAGAAGGCCCCATATACATAGGTAACAAAACCATAGTGCACAGTGGTTCAAGGATCAGTGGTCCAACTTACATAGGGGACAAAACAACAATCAGCAGCGGACTAATAGAGAAGGGCTGTAGCATCGGGTCCGTCAGCAGCGTTGGTGGCGAACTGGAAGAAACAATCATTCAAGGCAACACAAACAAGTACCACACTGGATTTATTGGGCATGCTTACATTGGAGGATGGATAAATTTGGGAGCTGCCACCACAAACTCGGACATTAAAAACACCTATGGAACTGTGCAAGTCATGATGGAAGGGAAAAAATTGGACACTGGCTATGTGAAGGTTGGATGTTTCATCGGTGATCATGCCAAAACATCTATCGGAACGCAAATCTATACTGGCAAAAAAATTGGTGTAGCATCGCATGTACATGGGTTTGTTGTCGATGATGTTCCGTCCTTCACTGTCTGGTCGAAAGGTCTTGGAGTACAGCCTGTAGAGCTTTATCTTGACTCGGCGATTGAAACACAGAAGAGAGTTATGTCTAGGAGAGGCGTAAAACAAACTAGTGAGGATATTGAGTTGTTGAAGAAAGTCTTTGAAATTACTGTCACAGAAAGAAAGAAGGCGGGTGTGGCTAAAGAAAAATTTATGCTATAAATACGAATCCCAAGATGTTTTTTCTAGCGCCTTCATGCAAAGCAGAATAAAAAGCTTGCTCCGTATGTGTTAGCTTGCGCTGACCTAACCATGTTTTTTTAATTTGCGCACACGCATTATGCTGGCAGCGCTATAACGGTCAACGATCTATCGC
>CAYFTS010000129.1:0-10914 GCA_964346135.1 uncultured Candidatus Bathyarchaeia archaeon
CGAGATTTTCCTCAATTTTTTTCAGACCTTGATTAGGGTCGGAGTTTTTGGGTAACGTGAGGACGCGGTTAAGGTCTTTTGGGGGTTTTTTCATCCACGCCTCAGTAAAAGTCTGTAAACCATACATGTTTTTTGTGTATGCTCGGATGGTGCACACTTGGATGGGTGGAGCATCTAAAATGGTGGCTGGGTGAACAGTTTCTTTGCCGAAGTCTGGAGTGCCCTCTTTGTCCTCTATCATAAAAACATGGGTCATGCCTGCTTTGTAGCCCGCAAATCCAAGCAGAGTTGGACCCTGTTCCACACTGGGCCAAAAACGGATTTTACCAACTTCTCGTGCAGCACGCCCTCTAGGTAAATAGGCTAATGACCCCCTTTTGGGAGCGTGCTTTTTCCTGTGACCCATCAGCGTGACCTTCTTTCTTCCCTGTTCAGCGTCGCCTTTGTTTCAATGAGAGCGTTAAGTTATAAATATTTCTTCAAAAAGTAACATTTCAAATCCTTTCATCCATAAGATACTATAAATCAAATTAATAACTTATATACGCCAAAATGCCACATTCAAAAATAGTTACACTAGCGAATGAAGCTAGTTCTCGGTTTTACGCACGCACAAAAAGACAGGAGGGAATAAGATAGCCGAAAAAAAAGAAGGGGTTCCGAAGAATCAGTGACGAGGCGGTGCGAGCGAAGACGGGTAAAGGTTGGAAAGAGTGGTTCACAATATTGGATGCATGGGACGCAGAAGAGAAGGGTCACACTCAAAGCGCAAGGCATCTCCTCGAGCGTTATGGACTCAGTCCTTGGTGGGCTCAAGCCATCACCATTCGCTATGAGTGGGAAAGAGGTTTGAGGAAATAGACCTCCAATTTAGCCTTGTGGTCTGATCGAAGCAGATTGGGTTAATTATGTGAGGAAACTGACCGCGCGCACTTCTCAAGATAGTGTAGTTTTGTTGAGCATGAAGAAGATAATGTTTATTAATTATTACTATATAATATATGTTATGCATTTTCCTACCGTGATGACAGATGTCTAATGTTATTAGAATAAAGAGAACATCTTTCCCAGGCGAGGGAAAAAAGAGCGATAAAGAATTAAGACACATGATCAAAGAGCACATCAATGATTTGGTGGAGGAAGGAAAGCTTTCCAAAAAAGTTAACAAAATTATGAAAAAAGGAAAACTGAAGATAAATATCCCTGTAGTAACAGAGATTAAAGTGAATGATAAAGCTTACAAAGAATTGTTACATGTTTTCAAGCTCTACAAAATTTCCTTCAAACGGGTACATAAAGGCATTGAAATAGATACTACTAAAAACTATAACTAATTCGCACTCATATGAAATATACACAGCAATCTCAATAATGCTTTAGTCTGCGTGATTGGTAAAGAGATTGTGCTGCTAACGCAATCAACCAGCCACTTATGACGATAACCGTGGCTGGAAAAGCTTGAACATTAAAGTTTAGTAGAACCGTTTGGAATATAAAGGAAGCAACGGCTATTGTTATGGCAGATGCTAATCCCAGCTTCCTTCCATATTTTTGTGCAGTTTGGATGCTGAGAAGTCCAGATAGAAAAACGTCGCCTAACCCAAGGGCGGATATTCCTTCCATATAAGGGAAGGTTGGCAGTATAATCATCACAGGTAACCGCAATTCTCCCACTATTCTCGTACCTGACTCCACCATATGTCCTGTGATTAGAACTTGAATAATATCCATAATAGCTATCAGAACAACGAAGACAGCAGTTGTTTTCCACGTGAATAAGCTTCCTAGATAGACGGAGACGGATATAGCAAATATTATGGCAAAGAAACTTAGCAAATACGGTGTATGGGGCGGCTGGTATATGTCCCACAACCATGTATTCTCGTACAAAAAATACAGTGCAATGAACAGGGCGGGAGGTAGAAATGCCAAGTACCATTTTGGTGCAACCAAATACGTGAACAAAAATAGAAGTAAGGAGTAAGCGGACATATAAAAAATAATCAGAGCTTTGTCGGGAATTAACAACAAAACAGATGCCATAATGCCTGTGGCAACAACCATGATAACCGCGTAGCGATAATCAAGTTTCCTTTCTTCGAAAAGAGATTCAACCCGCATTTCATACTTGAAGTGAATGTAAAGTATGGCTGCTGTGACCAAGAAAAGAGCCATAGGAAGCATCACATCAAACATCATGTATCACTCACTATCCAACAGATTTAAAGCCGCTAGAGAGGCGTATACTGCTTCTTCGGTTCTAACCGTTTCGGTTCCTTGGCCCAGAACAGTGTTGATTGTGAAGTTCACAACTTCATTGAGATTAAGGCGTTCACGCGTTGCAATTTCATATAAACCTTGAGTTGGCGCACCGAACGCTACCAATGTTCTACGCGAGTTTTTCCACCGTCTAGCCAATTCCCCCTTAACCTCTCTTAGAGCAGTACCGCGTCGAGATGTGGCGACCACCAAGTCAAAGACTCGATTCTTCAGCAATTGCCCAAACGAGAAATTTACTTTAGTCACGCGGTAGCCCCAATAGGTTTTGATTTCTCCACGATCCGCTAACACAGCTTTAGGATGTTTCCCTAACTCCGTGATCCGCACAGTTGCTCGACTGTTGATTGAAAGGCGTTTGTTTGGAACTAGCACTGGGCGCTCCACTCCTACGTCTATAAGTGACCCCCCACTAACAAAGGATGTTACCACGCCTTCTCGATATTCTCCAACCGTTAGGGTTTCTGTTCTATCCGAAAGTGGATGATGAGGAGTGCGCAGTGGAGGCAACACACCCGCATACCGCAGTTCCGGCTTAATCTTGAACAGTTTTTTGCGCAGGTACTGAGGAGTCTCCATGTAAGAGAGAACTGTGGTAATTAACTCGGTGTCTCGGCTCTGATCAACATTAGAAAGGTCAGGAAACACAATGATTTCATCTACGCGAAAGATGGCGGCTGCCCTCCCAATCAATCCGACTCTAAAAGTTTTCTCTCGAAGATGTGGAACATCTGAGACTAGAGATGCAGGGATTGCTATGGAGAGTTCGCAGTGGCGCTTTAACGGAATAGACATTTGACTTCTACCGTTCACCGGCGTTAACCTCAAAAGCTTTTACAATCAATCTCATTTCTAAAGTTTATTGAAAAAGAGGGGTAAGAAGAATATGGAAAAGAGTAAAGCTGACGTTTTAGACCAAATGGAAAAAATTAAGAATGTTGATAAAAGCAACATGTTGGGGCACTACGTTAAAACCCATGAGTATTGTGAAGATGCTGTAAGATTAGCTGAACAAGTCTCAGTTAGTTACGGAAAGCCACAACGCATCCTAGTTGCAGGCATGGGAGGCTCTGCCATCGGTGGCGAAATACTTCGAGATTGGCTGCGGAATGAGCTTCCAATTCCCATAGAAGTGTGTAGAGACTATGTTCTGCCCGCTTATGTAAATAAGGAAACACTGGTTTTCGCGGTAAGTTGTTCAGGGAACACTGAAGAAACGCTCAGCGCGTTCATGGACGCTGACAAACGAGGATGCATGACCATAACCATAACATCTGGAGGACACTTGCTCTCTTTTTCCGAGAAACTGCACGTGCCTCATTTGACTATACCGAGTGGACTGCCTCCACGTGCCACTCTCCCCTACCTCTTCTTTCCGCTTCCCATTTTCATGGAAAAACTGGGCATCCTTCAAAGCAGGGAGAAAGAAATTCAAGAAACTGTGAAAGTTGTCGAAAAGTTGAGTCGAGAAAACTCGCTTGAAACTCCTGTGAAGAACAACCTATCAAAAAAGTTGGCGTTAGAACTAAGCGAAACCATACCTGTGATTTACGGGTTCCGAGAATATGCAGCTGTAGCTCATCGATTAAAGACGCAATTCAACGAAAACAGCAAGGTTCCCTGTAAGTACGAAGTGTTTCCCGAACTCAATCATAACGAAGTTGTTGGATGGGAAGCTTCTGAAATGCTGACTAAATGCTTCTCCATCTTGCTCATACGAGACCGTAATGAGCCTCCCGAAATTAAAAACAGAATTGAAACAACCAAATCTTTAGCACTGACCAAGGCTCAGAAGGTCTTAGAACTCTATGCGAAAGGAGAAAGTAAGCTGGCGAGAATGTTCTCTGTTCTACATGTTGGAGACTTTGTAAGCGTGTACCTAGCTATTCTACGCAACACTGATCCTACGCCAGTGGAAACCATCAACAAGATAAAAGAAGAGATGAAGAAAAAGTTTAATGTGGTAGAAAAGTTGAAAAAAGAAATTCAGTTGAGATAACTGAAAAAGTGCTTATTGTCTATCGTTTCTTTTCTCCTTGAATGAAAATTTCAAACATTTGCTCAGCCTCTTCCAGCGACATCGCCTGTGGTGGATGTTTGAAGGCGTAAGCTGAAACGCCTAAAAGGGGACCAGCTATTCTCCGATCAAGAGCAATCTTGACTCCCCGTATTACATCAAACATGACAGAGCCAGCGTTTGGAGCGTCCACCGTGTTAAGCCTTATGTCAAGTTGCATCGGAGTTCTTCCAAAATATAGTCCTTTAATCCAGAAGTAACTGTCTCGTCGGTTCTCCAAGAAATCTACATAGTCAGTAGACCCAGCCACAACCGAAGCCTTATAGGGCAAAGCCCTTTCCACCGACTTAGTTTTCACGATTCTTTTCATGTCTCTCGTCCTCTCAAGAGTGTTAAGAGATTCCGTTCCCCCGCCCACGTCAAGTTGATAGGTTTCAGAGACTCGAACACCACGGTCAGCTAACATTTTTAAGAGAACTTTGTGAAGAATCGTGGCGCCCACCTGATCCACCAAATCATCGCCAACAATGGGCAACCCAGCTTTTTCAAAACGTGTACTCCACGCTACGTCACTGGCTATGAAGACAGGCGCCGCGTTAACAAAAGCACATTTAGCTTCAAGCGTCTCTTCACCGTATCGCTGAGAAGCCTTTACGGCGCCGCTGGGAAGGAAGTTTATGACTATTTCTGCATTGCTTTCTCTAAGTTTCTGAGCAACATCCACTTCTGGAGACTCACTGATTCTAACCATGTCTTTCACGTGGTTGCCAACGCCGTCCAGAACTGGGCCTTTCAAAACTGGAACGTTCAGTTTTGGGACTTCTATGAACTTTAAGGTGTTGTTGGGCGGGGAAAAAATAGCTTCAGAAAGGTCCTTTCCAACCTTTCTGGTTTCGATGTCGAAAGCGGAAACGAACTCGATGTCTCGTGGATGATAACCATCAAGATAGAGGTGGTTTAATCCTACTGCTTCGTCTTCTTTTTCGAGATTTACATAATAATGGATTCCTTGAACCAAAGCTGACGCACAGTTTCCCACACCTATCAACGCAACTTTAATTTTTGACATGAGTAAACACCCAGGTTATTATTGAGATATGCCATTGTGCTCAAAAATCTGCCGTTTCCTATATTTCTTTTTGTTACCCCTCTTTACAACATGTCCTTTTCACAGTCACGAAGAACCTGCGCTATATCCTTCTTCACTTCTTCATCAAGTTGAGAGGGTACATGGGACGAGAGTATTTGTCTGACCTTTTCTTTTGCTCTTTCAACAAGAGAGCCGCCCGTTGAAGGTAGAAGGACAGTCTCTTTCTTGAGCCATATTTCCTCTTGAAAATGCTCTAAAGTGTGCTTAAGCCCTAGGAAATTACCTCCCGGACCAACCTCTCGAATGGCATCGAAACCTAAAGTTTCTTCGTCAACTTTGAATCGACGTAGATATGCTTTAGCCTGCTCCCACGCCTCAACATCAAGGATCACTTGCTCCAGAGCCGCGCTTTCAGCGTTTTCCAGTGAACCCAAGCCAGCGGAGATGTCGCCGCGACCCAACTGTATGAGGGCGAGCCTTTTTGAAGCCCCCATAAGGGATTCCCAATCATTTGGAGTCTCATCCATCCCTATTGATGTTGTGTAGCAAGGAAGGTTGTACAACCTCGCCATCTGAGTGGCTCCAGCCGCGATAAGGGGGAGTTCTGGTGCTTGATAGTTGATGTCGCCGGTTCTCATGTCTGCTGATGTTGATTCTGCACAGTAGACTATTGGAGCGGTTGGGTTGGCGCATTGGAGAATGACAATGGCGGCAAGGTTTTCAGCGTTAACGATAGATAGTGTTCCCACAATTGTTCCTGGGGCTGTGCTGCCACATAATGCCATGGACATAGGAACAACCGGGATTCCGCCCTTTGACAATTCAACCATGGCTTCAGATGAGCCTTCTTCAAATAGAAGCGGGCTAACGGGACAATTCACCGAACAGAATAAGGGTCTCTTTCTCAGTTTCTCTTCGTCACCGGCAATGGCGGACGCTAACTTGATCTGCCATCTCGCTTGTTTCTCATTAAGTGCTCTATTTAAAACGTGTTTTTCTGTATGTTCAAACGAAACAGCTAAGCTATGGATTGTTTGAACTGGAGGTGGAAGTTCTGTAGGAGCCACGATGGAGTCGAAAAAATCAACTTGGTCAAGATAGTCGGCTAGAATGGCGAAATCTCTTAAATCCGACGTTTTTGTCATTCTTTTTTCTCCGGTTTTTAAGTCTCTCATGAAAGTTGCGTAGCCGCTTGTAGCAACGAAAGTGAGTTCTTTTGTTGGAAGTTTAAGGTCGAATTTTGGATTTCTTCCACACAGGACTATTTCTTTTGGAGCTTTCTTAATTGTTTCTTCCACTAGAGAACGTGGAATTCTTACAATTGAGCTGGCGGCGTCTACTTTTGCGCCGTTTTCAGCGAGCAGGCTCTGCACTTTTTTGCTGAGAACTTTTATTCCAATTTCCTGCAGTATTTTCAAACTTGTTTCGTGGATATTTGTAATTTCGTCATCGGATAACAGTTTTAGGCGTCCAAATGCCAAATTAATCTCCTCGTGGTAATCTCGAATTTAGCTTAATTTGATTTATTGTGTACATGGAAATAGTAACGTTTGTTTTATTATCAAGTAACATATTAAGAGTTTGTAAACACTAAAACAGCACAGAGTTGAAACATCTATGCGGTCAACGGACAAGTTTGAGATAATCAGCGAAATAGCAAAACGCCGAGGCTTCTTCTGGCCTTCCTTCGAAATTTACGGTGGAGTAAGCGGTTTCATGACCCTTGGCCCGTTAGGCGCCACATTGAAGAGAAGAATAGAAAACAGGCTTCGCGACTCCTTCATCCGCGAAGTCGGACTCTTCGAAATCGAAACACCAGTGATTATGCCAGGCAAAGTTTTTGAAGCCTCAGGCCACGTGAACGCCTTTAAAGAACCCATGGTAGAATGCCGTGATTGCAAAAGAAAGTTTCGAGCCGATCATCTGCTTCTGGAATTCGCAGGAATGAAGGAAACAGACACCGAAAAACTCAACCTTCAAGAATTGATGGATGAAATAAACAAACGAAAAATTCGCTGTCCTGAATGTGGCGGAAACTTTGACGAACCCAAACAATTCTTAACCATGTTCACAACCACCATCGGACCGTATTCTGAAGCCGTTGGCTACGGCCGCCCCGAAGCGGCTCAGGGAATCTTCGTAGAATACAAGCGCATCTATGAATACACACGAGAAAAACTCCCGTTCGGAGTCGCCATAATTGGCCACGCACTGAGAAACGAAATCTCCCCAAGACAAGGTCCAATAAGATTAAGAGAATTCACCATCATGGACCTTGAGTTCTTTTTCGATCCAGAAGACCCCCAGTGCACAATGTTGGAGGAAGTAGAAGATGAAACTTTGAGACTGCTGCCGACAGAAAGATTGTTGAAGGGTATAGAAGAGCCTATCGAAATCACGGTTAAGGAAGCTTTGAGTAAAAAATTGATAGCAACGGAGTGGCAGGCATTTTTCATGGCGTTGTCCAGGCGTTTTCTAGCCAGATTAGGAGTGCCAAAGGACAAACAACGCTTCATCGAAAAGTTCGATTGGGAAAGAGCACATTATTCGATGCAGGGATACGATCAGCAAGTTTACCTAGAAAGATGGGGCTGGGTAGAGGTTTCAGGCCACAACTATCGAACGGATTATGACCTGAAGCATCATATGGAGTTCAGCGGTGTTGATCTCACTGCATTCCAAAAATACGGAAAAACAGTTGTGAAAGAGGAGACAAAAATCAAACCCATAATGTCAAAGATAGGCCCAGTCTTCAAAGAAAAAGCGTCAGAAGTTGTCAAGCTGCTTTCCTCAGTAGATCCGGAGGAGATGGAAAAAGCATTCGAGAAGCAAAACTTCTATACAGTTGATTCCTTCAAAATCTTGCCAGAGCACGTTAAAATCACTCATAAAAAAGTGAAGAAGAAAGGTAGACGTTTCATCCCGCACGTGGTGGAACCAAGCTTCGGTTCAGACAGACTTTTTTACGTGACTCTGGAATACGCCTACAGAACGAAGGAAGATAGAACATTGCTGGCTCTCCCACGTGACCTTGCACCTGTAGAAGTTGCTGTTTTTCCCTTAATGAGCAAAGATGGGTTGTCGGAAAAGGCAAAACAGGTGTATCAAATGCTTGTGGATGCTGGCTTCACCGTGGAATACGATGAGTCGGGGTCAATTGGAAGACGCTATGCACGAGCAGACGAGATAGGCACTCCTTTAGGAGTCACTGTCGATTACCGAACACTTAAAGACAACACTGTGACCATACGAGACCGTGACACTTGGAGACAGGTTAGAAACAAAATTGATGAGCTCTCTGCACTTTTCCACAGCTATTTCTGCTGCAAAATAGAATTCGAAAAATTGGGGCAACTGGTCAAAAGTTAATGACGCTGATCATCATTAATAATGTAACTTCGGCGCTTTTTTCGCTATCTTTTTTAAGGTTAAATGCTCCCCTTATAATGCGGACGACGTGAAGGCTTTCAAGAGGGGCAAAAAAATAATGGTTTTCCCAGTAGAGACCGAACAACGAGTGAAAAGGAGAGCCCTCACGGTTTGTCAAGACCACCTGAGAAAGGTGGTGGACATCAGCCGCAAAGTGCCGCAGATGATGAATTGCTTCGTGAAGGAAGACAAAAAATCAGCTCAACAATTGTTCACTGAAATTAAAGAGTTAGGAGACAGCGTGGACGCGGCAAGACGTACGGTTGCACAAGAACTCGCTGAGATAGGCGCCATTTTAGTGAGTCGAGAAGACTTCCTTCGCTTCACAAATCTAACAAGTGAGATCGCAGATTTCTGCGAAGGCATAGCGTTTCGTCTAGTGGAGATCATGAAAAGAAAATGGAAAGTCTCTTTAGAAATCAGAAAGGATTTGATGAGTTTTTCGGAAGCAGTATTTGAAACAGTTTCAAAGCTTCGGGAAACCGCAATGACGCTCAATTACGGTTCCACGAAGACTTTGGAGAAAGCTAGAGAAGTGGAGATCGCTGAACAAACTGTGGATGATCTCTATCGTGAGTTGGAGGTAAAAATCCTCAAGGGTAAGATGGAAATTCCTGCGCTACTTCTTTTGAGAGATGTGATTTCACTTCTGGAAGATGCTGCAGACAAGGCTGAAGATGCTTCTGACGCTGCACGCATAGTAGCGTTCGCTATCTGAGGAGCCGGTAAATGCCAGACAAAATCCCTACTGAGTTTATTGAAAACTTTTTGATCGTATGGGATCCAACTAAAGGTTCGGAACTCTACAAGCTTGGGTATTACGGGAAACCCGTAGGCATCCCAAAACCTAAGACGGAAGACTTCGACGTTCCGCTCATTCTCGACCTCATGGAGGGGCTGTACCTTGTTGAGAAGAAGATTATCAGTGTGACAGAGAGCCCTGAAAAAATCAAAGTTAGCTTTTCAAAATTGAGAAAGAGAGCTAAAAAACTATATGATGCCTTCGACGTGAAGTACGCAGTGTACCGTGATCTCCGCGATCAGGGTCTCATAGTCACACCGGGCATAAAATATGGATGCGACTTTGCCGTGTACAGGCATGGGCCTGGCGTGGATCATGCTCCGTATATGGTTTCGGTGAAGAAGACGAAGGATGAGATTACTGCTACTGATATTGTGAAGGCTGGGCGGTTGGCTACAACTGTGAGAAAACGGTTTATTTTAGCCATACCTGATTTAGAAGCGGATCGAATACGATGCCTCATATTCAAGTGGTTCAAGGCATAATCTTAGACTTTTCGCTTATTTTCTTAACATAACTAGGGCAGTAACGGGTTATTTTTTATTTAATGACCTTTGCTATCAGTTTAGGGTCGTTCTCAATCACTATGGGCGTGTTTGCGAATTTGTTTTTCGAATTTAGATGATAGTTTATTATTGTATCAGGGTCTTTCAACATGTGACCAGTTAAGATTCCTACAACGGTTTCATCCTTTTCTATAATCTCTTCTTTAACAAGTTTTTTGATTCCCGCAACTGTTGCAGCGGAAGCGAGTTCGCAACCAAAACCATTTCTGCCTACAATGGCTCTAGAATCTAACATCTGTTTATCATTAACCTGCGCTACTATTCCATTAGTAAACTCTAAGGTTCTTAGCGCCTTTTTCAGATTTACAGGTTTAAGAATTTCTATGGCACTTGCTTTTGTTTTAGCTTTTATTCTATTTCTGTCCAGATAGGATTGGTAATCTTTGATAATTTCATCATTCACCTTTCCTTTGTTCCATCTCAAGTTTTTTTCATTGAACAATTCATAAAATGTGTTTGCGCCTTCTGCGTTAACTACAGCCATCCGAGGGATTTTTTGTATCCATCCCCATTCGTGGAGTTCCATGAACGCTTTGCCAAAGGCTGAAGTATTACCGAGGTTTCCTCCTGGGAACACTATCCAATCGGGTATTTTCCATTCTAGGTAGTCTAGGACCCTATGCATCATCGTTTTTTGTCCTTCAATTCTATAGGGATTAATGGAGTTTACTATGTACACCTCTTTTTTCTTCGCTAGCTCCATAACTCTAGCCATGGCGTCGTCAAAGTCGCC